>JBAYVX010000007.1:0-18939 GCA_041674365.1 Kiritimatiellales bacterium
CATTGAGGCCACCCACCGCCACATCCGCCAGCTTGACCGCATCCGTATCCCTAAAGCTGTTACGCACCACATTGCCGAAATCATGAGCGGCCAGCCGCGCTTCCTGAAAATGACGCCGAAAAACGCCCAGCGCATCATGCGTCATCGATGTTTTCTCGACGCATTCCTCTACTTTAAATTCGCCGCCCGCACCGTGGGACGCCATGCAAATGAACTCGACTGGTGGGAGCAGCAGCGCAAAGCGAGATAAAACCCTTTTACCGCTTGCCCTGAGTGACTGAATATCATACATAAAACGTCCTTCGCGGAGAGGTGGCTGAGTGGCTTAAAGCAGTGGTTTGCTAAACCGCCGTACGCCGTAAAGGCGTACCGGGGGTTCGAATCCCCCCCTCTCCGCCACTTTTAACCCGTTATCCCGCAAAGGGTAACGGGTTTTTTACTTCTTATAAAACCTAAAGTTACAATGAGCTCTCCAAGATGCGGGGATGTTTCCCGATATCGCAGAAGTGCTCCTGATCTTTGGAAAAAACTGCCGCCGTACCTCCATTGGTCTGGGAAAGGCGGTAAAGATAACAGCGTTTTATGCGCGGTTTAATCCACGGGTGCTATGAAAATTGCTGAAAGAAAAAGTCTGGGTCAGGCCGGCGGAATGGCAATCTGTTCGCCGCAACGGAGAAATTGAAAACCGCAAGACCGGCGATAACAGCGGCTTTCCGCCCAAGCGAAGCGAGAGAAACCTCACGAACGTGCGGGGCGGCGACCGCAGGAGGAGGTGATCAGGCCAGAACGCGGGCGATCGCTCTGGCGACCGCTTCTTTTTTGACCGGCTTGGAGACATACTCATTCATGCCCGCTTCCATGCATTTTTCGCGGTCGCCGGTCATCGCGTGGGCCGTCATAGCAATAATCGGAATTCCGGAAACGGGGCCTGAAAGTTTACGGATTTCGCGGGCGGCGGTATAGCCGTCCATCACCGGCATTTGACAATCGAGAAAAATGACATCAAAGGTTTCCGTTTTAAGTTTTTCGAGCGCCAGCATTCCGTTTTCAACAACCTCAACCTCAATCCCGAGGCCGGTCAGGATTTTCCGGGCCACAAGCTGATTAACCGCATTATCTTCGGCCAGCAGGACGCGGGCTTTGATCTGCTGCGGAACCTGAGCCGATCTGTCGCCTGGATTTTCACATTCCTTCGATAACGGCACGGTCACCACGAAATAAAATGTGGAGCCGGCATCCGGCTCACTGTTCAGACCGATCCGTCCGCCCATCAGTTCAATCAGCTGCTTGGAAATGGAAAGACCCAATCCGGTACCGCCAAACTTGCGTGTGGTGGAAAGATCGGCCTGGGTAAACTTTTCGAAAATCACCTGCCGCTGTTCCGGCGTAATACCGACACCGGTGTCGCGCACACTGATCCGCAGTGTAACGTCCGATGCCGACTGGCCGATCTTTTTCACATCAACAAAAACGCCGCCTTGATTGGTGAATTTGATGGCATTGCCAACCAGATTGGTCAGTACCTGCCGGATACGGACTTCATCGCCGATTAGACAGGATGGCACGTCCGGCGGATAAAGGAATTCCAGCTTAATCCCTTTAGAGAGCGCGTCGGGCATAAAAATTTCATGCACGGTTTCAAAGACGCGCTGAAAATGAAACGCCCGTTTCTCCAGCTCCAACCGGCCGGCTTCAATTTTCGAAAAGTCGAGAATGTCATTCAGAATGGTCAGCAGAGACTGCGCAGAATGCTGAATGGTTTCAGCAGCGCGTTTCTGATCCTCTTTGAGCTCTGTTTCCATCAGGACATCCGTCATTCCGATCACACCGTTCATCGGGGTACGCAACTCGTGACTCATATTGGCCAGAAATTCGCTCTTGGCGCGGTTGGCCACTTCGGCGGCTTCTTTCGCTTCCAGCAGATCGCGTGTACGCTCTTCAACACGCTGTTCCAGACGAAGCTTGGAGTTATCGAGATCATCGATCAGTTTTTTCAATGCCTGGCGCATCACATCCATCTGCTGGGCCAAACCGCCGATTTCGTTCAAGCGGCTGACCGGAACCTTTTTTTCGAGATGTCCCTGCGCGATCTCCTCGGCAGCGGCGGAAAGCTCCTTAACCGGAAGAAACACCAGCCGGTGCGTCAGCAGGAAGGTGCCGATGGACAAACTGATTACCACCAGAATCGTCATGACAATAATAACGATCACCTGCTGGCCAAGTGCCTCCCACACGTTCCGGTTGGAGGCCACCAGACGGATTTCGGCCTTCTTCTCGCCCGGAAGAGGAATCGTTGTGGTGCCCTGCATATAGCGGCTTTCAGCGACCTGTTCGCGGTGAACCACCCAGCCGAAACCGTAAACCACTTTATTGATCTGAAGTTCCGGCTTTTCCGGATCGCCCACCGTTAACCCGGCAAAAATTATGTCGCGGTCGTTAAGCAACGACTCAAGAAAATGACCGATCGCCGCCTCGTCTTTCCCAACCACCGGATCCTGCAGCGCAATTTTGGTAAGCAAAAGTTTCTGCTCCATATTGCGCTGGATTTCAGCTTCAACCGCTGTCTTTTCCTGAACAATCAGTACACCGGCTATTGTAAACAGCACAATACTCACCACAAGGGTCAGCACGGCCGGAAAGACAAAGGCCAGACTCCGGAAAAAAGATGTCATGCGAAGTTTCATAGATCCAAGCGAAGAATAGCCACAATCAGACTGAAAAACAACCGGGTTGCCCCTTTTTCTGTTGTCCGTCCGGCCCACCATGCTACATTGTGCGCCTTCAAAACCGGAGAACCCTATGGCAGCAAAGAAAAGCGCATACGCACAGGCCGGCGTCGATATCGACGTCATGATGAACTCTCTTCAGAACATTAAAAAGAACGTCAAATCCACAGCAACAAAAGGCGTCGTCAGCGAAATCGGCTCCTTTGGAGGGCTCTTTCAGTCGCCCGGAAAAGAATTTCTGCTCGTCGCCAGTGCCGACGGCGTCGGCACCAAGCTCAAAGTCGCCCACATGGCGGAAAAGCACACCACCGTCGGACAGGATCTCGTCAATCACTGCGTCAACGACATCCTCGTACAAGGCGCCACCCCGCTCTTCTTCCTCGACTACCTAGGCACCGCCGCCCTCTCCGGCAAAGTATTCGAAGACGTCATCGCCGGCTTCTGCAAAGCCTGCCGCGAAAACGGCTGCGCGCTGCTCGGCGGCGAAACCGCCGAAATGCCCGGCCTCTACCCGGCGGGCGAATACGACCTCGTCGGCACCATCATCGGCCAGGTCGAAAAGAAAAAAGTCATCACCGGCAAGAGCATCAAAAAAGGCGACGTCATCCTCGGTCTTCCCTCCAGCGGGCTCCAGACCAACGGCTACTCGCTCGCCCGCAAAGTCATCTTCCAAAAAGCCGGCAAAAAACTGAGCGACCTCGTCCCCGGCACCAAAGTCACCTTCGAAAAAGTGCTGCTCGCCGTCCATCAGAGCTACCTCAACCCCGTTGTCGCCCTCATGAAAAAAGTGCAGATACACGGCATGGCGCACATCACCGGCGGCGGACTCGTCGACAACGTCCCGCGCGTCCTTCCGAAAACCGTTGACGCCGTCTTCGACCGCTCCACCTGGAAAACGCCCGCCATCTACGAATTCATCGAAAAAGAAGGCGAAGTGGATCACGAAGAAATGTACCGCGTCTTCAACATGGGCATCGGCTACGTCATCATCGTCCGCGAAGCGGACGCCGAAAAAGCCGTCGCCACGCTCAAAGCCGCCAAACAAAAAGCCATCGTCATTGGCCGCATCGAAAAAGGCACCGGTAAATCCGTTTTGATTGACTAAACCTCAACGCAAAGACGAAGAGAACGCCAAGCCACGCAAAGTTTCCAAACATTGGAAATCTGCTCTGCGAACTCAGCGCCCTCTGCATTTTTGCGGTGAACTCTTCACAAAAAAAGGCCGCCCAGTCGGACGGCCTTTTCGATTCAAGCGCGAGCGCTTTATTTGATGGTGACGATGTGCAACCACTCCTGAATGACCGGAGAAAACTTCACCACGACGGGCGTAAAAACGACACTGACCATGGTCATGAGTTTGATGAGAATGTTGAGCGACGGACCGGAGGTGTCTTTGCACGGATCACCGACCGTATCGCCGACGACCGCCGCGCCGTGAACCGGATTTTTGCTGCCGTCGGGCAGACGTTTGCCGCCGTGAGCGCCGCGTTCGATGTACTTCTTAGCGTTATCCCACGCACCGCCCGCGTTGTTGAGCATGGTGGCGAGCACGAAGCCGGTGGTGAGTCCGCCCGCGAGCAGTCCCATGACGCCGGGAACGCCGAGGATCAGCCCGGTGGCAACCGGAACGATGATGGCCATGAGCGAAGGAACCAGCATTTCTCTTTGCGCTCCCTTCGTGGAGATTGCAACGCAGCGGGCATAGTCTGGTTTTTGAGTCCCTTTCATAATGCCGGGAAAATCTTTGAACTGCCGGCGGACTTCTTCGACCATTGAACCGGCGGCGCGGCCAACGGCTTTCATCGTCATGGCGCAGAAGACAAAGGCCATCATGCCGCCGAGAAACAGTCCGCAGATGAGAAGCGGGTTCATGATGTGCAGTTCGAATTTATCGACGAACGCCATCAGGTCGGCCCATTTCGCTTCGTGAGCGGTGAAGCCCATAAAGGAGCCGTCGCCGGCCAGTTTACCGATCCACATTTTAACTTCTTCGATGTAGGCGGCGAGCAGTGCCATGGCGGTGAGCGCGGCGGAGCCGATGGCGAAGCCTTTGCCGGTGGCGGCGGTGGTGTTGCCGAGCGAGTCGAGCGCGTCGGTGCGTTCGCGCACTTCCGGCGGCAGGTGCGACATTTCGGCGTTGCCGCCGGCGTTGTCGGCGATCGGGCCGTAGGCGTCAGTGGCGAGCGTGATGCCGAGGGTAGCGAGCATCCCGACTGCAGCAAAGCCGATGCCGTAAAGCCCCATAGACATATCGTGGAAGCCGCCCGCGAAGCCGAAGGCGCAGATAATTCCTGCAATGATGGTGATGACCGGAATCCCGGCGGAGTACATGCCGGTGGCCAACCCGTCGATGATGACGGTGGCCGGGCCCATGACGGCCTGACCGGCGATGCCTTTGGTCGGCTTGTATTCATCGGAGGTGTAATATTCGGTAGCCTGTCCTATAATGACACCGGCAAAGAGTCCGGAAATGACGGAAAGCACAATGCCGCCCGCGATAAAGTCGAGTTTCCACAGTCCAACAAGCGCCAGCACGATAAAGACGGAGCTGCTGAGCGTGCCGGTAAGCAGCGCTTTGAGCAGGTTTTTCTGAGTGGCACCCTCTTTACAACGAACCAGGAACATCCCGACAATGGAAAGCAGCGTGCCGACACCGGCAACGATCATCGGAGCTGTGACGAGACCAACCGCCTGATGCACGGCAGCCTGTACATCTGCGCTGCCTGCGGCCAGCGCGACAGTAGCGTTTTCAAAGCCGCCCGCTTTGATGGCTTTGAGCGCATGGTGCGCACCCACGGCCGCGCCGAGTGCGGCGGTGGCGAGAATGGAGCCGCAATAGGATTCGTAAAGATCAGCGCCCATCCCGGCAACGTCGCCAACGTTGTCACCGACGTTGTCGGCGATGGTGGCGGGATTGCGCGGATCGTCTTCGGGAATGCCAGCTTCGACTTTACCAACGAGGTCGGCACCGACGTCTGCGGCTTTGGTGTAGATGCCGCCGCCGACACGGGCGAAGAGCGCCTGCGTGGAAGCACCCATGCCGAAGGTGATCATAGTAGTAGTCATGGCGACCAGTTTTTCAATCACGGTGCAGCCCGCAGGAACAAACGTCATACCGAAGCCGGTCAGCCCGTTTGCCATGTGATCCGGGGTATAGACGAGTTTATCGAGAACAAAGTACCAGATGCAGATATCAAGCAGACCAAAGCCGACAACGATCAGTCCCATGACCGCACCGGAGCGGAAGGCGACCTGAAGACCGCGGTTCAGGCTCTCGGAGCAGCCCTGCGCTGTGCGCGAAGAGGCAGCTGTCGCGGTTTTCATGCCGATAAAACCGCAGAGGCCGGAGAAGAATCCACCGGTCAGGAAAGCAATAGGGACAAAGGGGTTCTGGATGCCGAAGAGTGCCAGCACCTGCAGGATAACGAGCAGGACGAGAAATACCAGCGCTACGACTTTGTACTGGCGAACCAGATAGGCCATTGCACCTTCGCGGACGTGACCCGCAATTTCAACCATGGTGACGTTGCCTTCGTTGGCCCCCATCATTTTTTTATAGAAATAGACTGCAAACCCCAGCGCCAAAATTGACGCAATCGGCGCAATCCACCAGATCCCCGGAATCACTGAACTTTCCATCTACTTTCCCTTTCACGTTTAACGGCTGATCAATAAAAGTTTAAATCTCGGCATCGTTACAGTACGTAACGGAAAAGAAAGGTGCAAGTTGGATTCTAGGATATTTTACCAGTATTTCACGGCAGGGCAAAGGGCATGGAAAATCAGCGCAGGTTACTGGCTAGAGGGGATTGTTGACTCTCCCCTGCGGGTCATTTCTTTCGGAGAATACCGAAAGCACTTTCGCTATCGCTCAGGTCCAATGTCTGGAATATTTCGAGGTCGCGCATACAGACCTTGGAAAAGTTGGCGAGCAGGCGGTCGCGAACGGCGTCCATCGTTGGGCAGGCGTCGCCCAGAACCGTTTTCATGGAGGCGACCGGCTGGCCGACGAGTCCACACGGCACAATGGTCTGGAATCCGCTCAGATCCAAACAGACGTTAAAGCTCATGCCATGGAAAGAGACCCAGCGTTTGAGCCGGAAGCCGATAGCAGCCACCTTGCCCTGCTCCGTCCAGGCTCCGTTTTTGCCTTCGCGTCGGAATCCTTGAATGCCGAAGTCGGCCAGCGTGCGCAAAGCGACCCCTTCGAGATTCCAGAGATAGCCGTGCGAGTCGGCTTCGGAGCCGCCAAGATAAATGATCGGATAAAGCACCCACTGCCCCGGCGCATGATAGGTGACGTCGCCTCCGCGCTCGGCGTGAAAAACCTCAATACCAAGCGCCTTGTACTCTTCCGGCGTTTTGAGCAGGTAGTTGTCGCGTCCGCGGTTGCCAAGCGTAACGGTCGGCGTGTGCTGGAGAATCAGAACCGTATCGGGAATTTGATCGGCCTGCCGCGCCGCGAGCAGGCGGTGCTGAAGGTCAAGTCCGGTCTGATACGGCACCGGTTCATCAAACTGTACTGCCCATGATTTCATAATAAAAAAGGGCAACTCACGTTGCCCTCTGATTCCTGTCGCCTGCGCCCTGATTCCCGCGCTTATTCTTCGTCGCAGGATTCGGCATATTCTTCAGCGCTCATGAGGTTGTCGACATCCTCCTCTTTGCGCAACTCAATCTTAAAAAGCCAGCCGGCGTCGTAAGGGCTGGCGTTGATCATATCGGGAGAGTCTTCAAGGTCAACGTTGACTTCTACAACCGTCCCGGCCACCGGTGAGTAGATGTCGGAAGCCGCTTTGACAGATTCGACAACAGCGACTTCATCGCCGGCTTCAACTTCGCGGCCGACATCGGGCAGCTCGACGAATGTAATATCGGAGAGTTGATTCTGGGCAAAATCAGTAATCCCCACAGTGGCGGTATTGTCATCAATTCTCAGCCATTCGTGAGTCTTCGCATAATAGAGATCATTCGGTACTGCCATATTTTTCTCCTTCAATAAACTCTCATTCAAATCTGGAGGCGCGAAGCGGAATTGAACCGCTCTAGCAGGTTTTGCAGACCCGTGCCTAACCTCTCGGCCATCGCGCCCTCATTAAAGGTTCCCCAATGTAATGAGCTCGACGATTGTTTAAAGGAAATTTTTCTAAAATCGTAATTTTATTTACCGGTCCTAGAAAAGATCCTCAGCGGAGTACGGTATTATCAATGAGTCGCGCACTGGAAAATTTCACCGCCAGCGCCGCCAGCGCCGGTTTTTCCAGGGTTTGCCTGCCCTGAGCTTCGTCGAAGGGGACAGACTGAAGCGTCTCATCATCAACGATTTCGATGTAATCCGCTTTTCCGGAGGTTGCCTCAATCACCGCGCGCATCGCGGCCTTGAGGTTTTCTGCATTGCGCTCGCCCGCGGCAAACAACGCCTTTGCTTTTTCCAAGGATTGGAAAAGGCAGACGGCCTCTTTGCGCTCGGCAGGCGTCAAATACTTGTTGCGCGAGCTCATCGCGAGGCCGTCGGCCTCGCGGACGGTCGGCGCGGCAATGATTTTTACAGAAAAATTCATATCGCGTACCATGCGGCGCAGAACGCGCAGCTGCTGGGCGTCTTTTTCGCCCAGCACCATAAAATCCGGCTGAACAATATTCAGCAGCTTGGCGACAATCGTACAGACTCCGCGGAAATGGCCGGGGCGCGACGCGCCGCACAGCACGGTGGAAAGCGACTCTTCCGACAGCCAGATGCTGTGGTCGTCGAGATACATATTTTCCGGATTGGGATAAAACAGAATATCAACGCCGGCTTCACGGCAGAGTTTTTCGTCGTGTTCGAAATCGCGGGGATAGTTCTTAAAATCCTCATTCGGCCCGAACTGCATCGGATTCACGAAAATACTGACCACCACCACATCTGCGTTTTCCCGCGCAATCCGCATCAGCGAAACATGTCCGTCGTGCAGATAGCCCATCGTCGGCACAAAACTGATGTATTTACCGGACTGGATCAGCAGACGTGCCTGTTTCTGCATTTCTTCGGGGGAATCAATAATTTTCATATTTACGGAGCCAGTTGAACGTTGATTTTGTAAAAACTGCGGGATTCAGCGGCGTGCACCGTATCGGTATAGCTCGACTGAGGCCAGACGATATTTGTCGCCAAAGGTTGGAAATTGGTGCTGCTCAGCAGATTCGTCGCCCGGTACACAGAATAAATTCGTCCGTTGGTGGCGTCCCACCCAACAACAAACCCGTTGCTTGCCGCCACCGGTGTCTGAAAACTGTTGATCTTGAAAAAAGCAGCCGGATCAACCGGACTGATTCCCGCGATATAGGTATCCAGCACCGTATTGACCCCGTTCGACGCCGTCGCCACCGGATTCGCATTCGTCTCCCCACCAAAATACAAAAGCTCCCATTCATTCGGAAGGCCATCATAATCGACATCCGGAGCCTTGCGGTAGTTGGCCAGCACAGTTTTCATATTCCGTATCGTGAGGGCGTTATTCCCGTTCGAGACATCACCGGTTGCATTCGTGCTGTTGCCGACATAGTAATTGGCCGGGTTGGAGAAATATCCAACCCGTTTATACTCATAGCCGTTCTCTAAGTCGTCATCGAAATTTTCATACGTCATCACGCTGCAATAACCGATAGTCGCCGGAGACATGGTGTCCTCCCACTGCCAACCAGCTGAATAACTGTAAAGCTTTCCAGTCCAAGGCTCCGCTGTCTGCGTTTTAGAATGTGAACACCCCATGTTATGACCCCACTCGTGTACCATCGTATAAGTCCAAGAGGTCTGCTGTACCCGTGCTAAACAAAATGCATGACTTTGATTTCCACTGGTTGTAGTAAGTAGCCAGCCTAGGCCACCGCTCACGCTATTGCTTTCAAAAAGACAAACGAGGTCTGCTTTATAGGTGTCCCGTAAAACCTGAACCTCTTCCAAATACCCATCTCCAATATCAGTTAAATAATCTAAATCCAGAGAAAAATTGGTTCCACTTTCGTAGTAATCCACCTCAGTGCTGTGAACCAGATTGAGGTACACTTGTGTATCAGAATTGGTATGCGTCTCATTCGCTTTCTGCATAGCCAAAGCAATATTGTCGTTCATGTTGGCCTCACTGCCCTCATACGACAGTGCCGCCGGTGTATATACAACCATCACATCGATAATCGTGCTTCCCGAAGGAGCGTCTTCTACGATATCTCCGCTGGCAACAGCATCCGCGCCAGGCAAAAGGTCAGCCGTAACATCCGGAAACCTCGGCTCGGCACCCTCTAAAACAATCGTGTTCGCCGAATCGACCTCAATCGCATAATGCGTATTCTGTTCCGGCTTGTAATAAATGGCATAATCAGCGCCCCCCATAACCTCCACCGAGGCGCGTAGCGCTCCGTCGCAGTAAGATAGATAAACCGTCCCCATTCCGTTCGACAAGTGAGCGGTCATACCGACGCCCCCGTTCGGATAACGGGTCACGTTGCTGATTTGCGCATCAAAAATCGCGTCATCAAACAGCACCAGCTCAATCCGGTCACCGGCTTTTAAAACGGGATCGGGCGTCATCCACGACGGATCGGGAAAAATTTTACGGACTCGTTTGGCAGCCGGCGTACGACTCGTCCACTGCACATCCGTCTCTTCGCCGCCGCGAATCAGTGCAACAGGCATGGAGCGAGGTGACTCCGATTCGGTGATAGATGGATATGAAGCAGTGCCCGTTGAAACCGGTGATTTTTGCGGCGCGCTTAGGTGCAAAAACAGAAAGCCCGCCGCGCAGACAGCCAGAAACAACAGAATGGTTTTCAGGTATCGCATAGTCCGTTTTCTAAGCAGGAAAGATACCGGAAACTGCCGGAAAATGAAACTCCGGTGGCGATTTATCTTTCCGGAAAAGCGGACTCTTCGACTTCTTTTTTGTAGGTCGCCAGCGCCGATTGGATCTGTGGGCGGAGGTCGGCAAATTTTTTGACGAAGCCGGGAATGTGGCCGGCTCCCATACCGAGCAGATCGGTGAAGACCAGCACCTGTCCGTCGCAGTGCGGTCCCGCGCCGATTCCAATGGTTGGAACCGTCACGGCTGCAGTAATCTTCTGCGCCAGCTCAGCGGGAACACACTCTAGCACGATCGCAAAAACCCCGGCCTGATCCAGCGCCAGCGCATCATCTATCAGCTTGCGCGCCGACTCATCGGTTTTCCCCTGCACCTTATAACCGGTCTCTTTGACGCTCTGCGGAAGCAGCCCGAGGTGCCCAAGCACCGGAATCCCGTTGTCGATCAGCTTTTCAATCAGATCCACACGCATCGCACCGCCTTCAATCTTCACGGCATCAGCGCGACCCTCTTTGATAAAACGCCCCGCATTTTCCAGTGCGTGTTCCAGAGTCCCTTGATAGGACATAAACGGCATATCGGCGACAATCAAAGCGTCCTTCACGCCGCGCGAAACGGCAGCCGTATGATGCACCATTTCGTCCATCGTCACCGGCAGCGTCGTTTCATAGCCGAGCACCGTATTCGCCAGCGAGTCGCCGACGAGAACCACCGGAATGCCCGCTTCGTCCACATAGCGTGCGGTCAGATAATCGTACGCCGTCAGCACGGCGATTTTCTGCGTCCCTTTTAACGCCTTGATTTTGGGAGCTGTCCACTTCATATAAAAATCCTGCTTAACTCTGAACTGCGAACTCTAAACCCTCTTCGCTGAGCGGTTACCACCGTTCAGAGAAGAGGCGAACATCATCCTTGCCGGCCATTTGCGCAAGAATTTTCTGCACCGGGCTCTTTGTACCGGGCAGCACCAGTTCGGGTCGGACATCCGCCAGCGGCTGCACCACAAAGCGGCGCTCCGACCAGCGCGGATGCGGCACCTGCAACAGATCGCTGTCAACGATCTGATCACCGGTAAAAAGGATATCAATGTCGATCGTGCGCGGTGCGTTCCGGTCGCCGGTGCGGACACGATGCAGTGTCTTCTCGATTTTCTTAACCTTCGTCAGCCACTCTTCCGCGGCGTACGGGCTTTGCACAATCAGTACCGCGTTGAGGAACTTCATGGATTTATATTCCGGCTTCACGCCGACCGGCTCGGTCTCATAGACCGCGGACTGATCAATAAACTTCACCTGCGGCTCCAGCAAAATCAGCGTTTTCGCCTGACGCAGCAGATGCAGCCGTCCGCCCATATTCGATCCCAGACAAAATCCCGTTTCCATACATTCCTCTCTCTTTGGAGTGCGGCGATAGAAGGTATTCCGTATCGCCGCTTTTCCAAGCTTGATCAAAAGCGGTGATACGCCCGCAGGTCTTTATCACCGCATTCCAAATTAACTTCTCAGAAACTCCAGCACTTTCGCAGGATGTTCATCCGCCTTCGCCACTTTTTTCCAATGTTTGGAAACTTTTCCGTCCGGCCCGACAACTACAGTCGAACGAATGGTGCCCATAATTGTTCTTCCAAACTGCATCTTTTCGCCGAAAGCACCGTACTTCCGCATCACGCTTGCATTCGGATTGGAGAGCAATACAAAAGGCAGTTTGAATTTTTTGATAAAATCACCGTGCGACGTCAAACCGTCCGTACTGACGCCAAGCACTACGGCTTTCAGCTTCTTAAAATTCGGCTGAAAATCGCGGAAGCCGCAAGCCTCCTTGGTACAGCCGGGCGTATCGTCCTTTGGATAAAAGTACAGCACCACTGTTTTACCGAGGTAATCGGCCAGCGAATGCTCTTTCCCGTCGCTGCCTTTCAGCGTAAATGCCGGAGCCGGCTTCCCGATTTTAACTGCCATAACTTCTCCTTTGGACTGCGGTGATAAAGACAAAGCCGTATCACCGCTTTTTTTTCATTCCATATCAAAGCAGCGATATGGAATACCTTTTATCGCCGCACTCCAAAATTAATACTCAATACTTCCCTCAAAAACATGCTCGGTCGGACCCGTCAGCGTTATGCCGCGCGCGCCCTCTTCCGTCAGCGTGCCGTCCACAACCAGCACATCGCCGCTCGCCGTATGCACATTCACAGGCAATTTCACCCAGCCGTTCTTCGCCGCGATCAGTCCGCAGGCCGTCACACCGGTTCCGCACGCCAGCGTCTCGGCTTCCACGCCGCGTTCATACGTCCGGACAGTCAGTTCGCCATCCGGCGAGATTTCCATAAAATTCACATTCGTGCCTTCCGGCGCGAACTGCCGGTGACGGCGAACCGCCGAACCGATCTCGCGCACATCCACATCACGCAACTCGCCCGTACGCATCACAACGTGCGGCACACCGGTATTCACAAAGCCATAGGTCAAATGCCGTCCCGTCAAATCCAGCGAACCGTTCAGTTCCCAGCCCGATGGCGGCGTCATCCAGAGGCGCACGCCCTTTTGCATCACCTGCGCCTCAATCTGTCCGGCGGGCGTTTCAATCGTCATTTTCTTTTCCGTAATACCCAGCTCAAACGCCAGCCGCGCGGCGCAGCGCGCGCCGTTCCCGCACATTCCGACCTCGCCGCCGTCCGGATTAAAAAACCGCATCAGGAACCCGGACGTTTTGGACTTCTGAATCAGGATCACCCCTTCCGCGCCGATCCCCGAATGACGGGCAGCCAAATGGGTCGTGAAAGCCCGGTCGCTGACCGGAAACGTTCCGGCACGATCGTCGATCAGAACAAAATCGTTCCGTGCGCCGTGCATCTTCCAGAACTTGATCTTCATAAGCCGGAATCCTTCCAGACCATGGGAAAATTCGATCAGAATAATTCAGGACAAAATAATTACCCGCCAGATCGGATTTAAAAAATCATTCTGTCCGTAATGATTCTGATCATCTGCCATCCTTCCCTTATTCCAATCTTCCATTCCCCCGTTTTCCCGTGATAGCTTCTGCCTGATGAGCAACGCATTAAACAGCACTGAAGCACGGAAAGAAATAGAAAAACTGTGTGCCGAAATCGAGCACAACAACTACCTCTATTATAATGAAGCCAACCCTTCGATTTCTGACCGTGAATATGATGCCCTCTTGAAACGACTCGAAGACCTCGAAAAACAGTTTCCTGAACTGGCCCGCTTAGATAGCCCGACCCACCGCGTCGGCGGCGCGCCGCTCAAAGAATTCAAAAACGTCCGCCACACCGTGCCGATGATCAGCCTCGCCAATACCTACAATAAAGAGGAACTGGTTGAGTTCGACATCCGCGTCCGCAAACTGCTCGGCGAAACGCCTTACTCCTACGTCCTCGAACCGAAAATTGACGGCGTCGCTATTTCCCTGCGCTATGAACACGGAACACTCGTCCGCGCCGTCACACGCGGCGACGGCACCACCGGCGACGACGTCACCGCCAACATCCGCACGATCAAAACCATTCCGCTTCGGCTTTCTAATAATCCGCCCAACGTGCTTGAAGTGCGTGGCGAAGTCTATATGACCCGCAAAGGATTCGCCGCGCTCAACGAAGAACGGCAGGAAGCCGGACAAGAACCCTTCGCCAATCCGCGCAACGCCTGCGCCGGATCGCTCAAACAGCTCGACCCGAAAATTGTCGCCGCGCGTCCGCTCGACGCCCTCTTTTACGGCCTCGGCGAATGTTCCGAAACCTTTGAAACTCACGAACAGATGCTGGCAGCTCTGACTCAGTACGGATTGCGCATTACGCCGCAATTCTGGGTCTGCCCGGAAATTACTGAAGTCCTCATCCGACTCGATGAACTTGAAGGCATGAAACGCAGTTTCCCCTTCGAGATGGACGGCGGCGTCATCAAAGTCAACCAGCGCGATCTGTACGAACAGCTCGGCTCGACTGCCAAAAGCCCGCGCTGGGCCGTCGCCTATAAATACGAACCGGAACAGGCCGAAACGCTCCTTAAAGAAATCACCATTCAGATCGGGCGCACCGGAGTGCTTACGCCGGTCGCCGAGCTCGAACCGGTGCAGCTCGCCGGAACCGTCGTCAAACGCGCCACGCTTCACAACGAAGACGAAATCAAACGCAAAGACATCCGCACCGGCGACCGCGTCATCGTCGAAAAAGCCGGCGAAATCATTCCCGCCGTCGTGCGTGTCGTTACCGAAAAACGCACCGGCAAAGAAAAACCGTTCGACATGCAGGCCGCCTGCAAAGCGCTCGGCATCCATCCCGTCAAACTCGAAGGCGAAGTCGCCTGGCGGATCGACGACCTGCACCACCCCGCCATGCTCAAACGGTGGATCACCTACTTTGCTTCGCGCAATGGCATGGATATTGACGGACTCGGTGAATCCATTGTCGAAGCGCTAGTTGATGCTGGACTTGTCAAAAACCCCGCCGATCTCTACGACCTCAAAAAAACGCAGCTTCTCGGACTCGAAGGATTCAAGGAAAAGAAGGCGCAGAATCTCATCGACGGCATTGCAGCCAGCAAAACGCGCCCTTTCGACCGAATTCTCTTCGCGCTCGGCATCCGCCACGTCGGAAGCGGATCGGCGCGCGTGCTCGCGCAGAATTTTCCAAACATTGGAAAACTCATGGCCGCCGACGTCCAAACCTTGGAAGAAATCCGCGACATCGGTCCAATCGTTGGAAAAAGCATCGTCGAATTTTTCCAATGTTTGGAAAATCAAAAGCTCGTCGAACGCCTGCAGGCCGCCGGCGTCAACTTCGAGCAGACCGCCAAAGCCGGAAGCGATGAATTTGCCGGACTGACCTTTGTGCTGACCGGCACGAT
Organism: Kiritimatiellales bacterium; assembly: GCA_041674365.1. Taxonomy (GTDB): domain Bacteria; phylum Verrucomicrobiota; class Kiritimatiellia; order Kiritimatiellales; family Tichowtungiaceae; genus Tichowtungia. Next base: position 15,427 of record JBAYVX010000007.1, read on the forward strand.
GGAAAGTCTCAGCCGCGACGAAGCGGGCGAGCTGATCCGCGCGCGCGGCGGCGCGGTCACGTCGAGCGTTTCGAAAAATACGTCGTATGTCGTCGCCGGAGAAAAAGCGGGATCGAAACTGACCAAAGCCGAAGAGCTCGGCATCAAGGTGCTCGACGAAGCCGCCTTCCTCAGACTGCTCGACGGCAACCCTGAACCGAAAAAGAAAACAGGGCAACTGGATATGTTTTAAACCGCGAATTGACGCGAATGGGCGCGAATAGTAATAACTCTCTAATTCATTCGCGTTTATTGGCGTTCATTAGCGGTTGAAAAATTAAGGATACAAGATGGCAAAAAAAGTTGGTTTAGGTCGCGGGCTCGATGCGCTGATTCAGGAAAAAAAGGTTACGGCTCCCGTACTGGACGCCCCCGCCCCTGACAGCACCGGCATCACCAAAATCGCCGTCGGCCGCATCAAGGTCAACCCGATGCAGCCGCGCCGCATTTTCCGGGACGAACAGCTGAACGAACTGATCGCCTCGGTCAAAGAACACGGCGTTCTCCAGCCGCTGCTTGTCCGCCAGAAAGAAAAACATTTTGAACTGATCGCCGGGGAGCGCCGCCTGCGCGCCGCCAAAGCCGCCAACCTGCCCGAAGTACCGGTCATCCTGCTCGACATCGGCGACCAGGAAGCGCTTGAAATCGCCCTCATTGAGAATTTACAGCGCGACGACCTGAACATCATGGAAGAAGCGGAAGGCTACAAGGAACTGGCTGACAAATTTGATCTCACGCAGGACGAAATCGCCAAACGCGTCGGCAAAGCGCGCGCCAGCGTCGCCAACATGCTCCGCCTGCTCGCCCTGCCCGCCGGCATCAAAAAAATGCTCGAAGGTGGACAGCTCTCCGCCGGGCACGGCAAAGTGCTTCTCGGCGTAGAGATTGATCAGGAAAAAGAACTGCTGGCCCAGCGGATTCTGCTCGAAGGACTCTCCGTCCGGGCCTTGAAAATAATTATCGAGCGGTTCAAAAAGCCGACAAAAAAACCGCGCGCCGAAAAAGCCGATCTGCCGATTGATTATGTCCGCCACCTCTCCGAAAAACTGCACCAGCACTTTGGGACGGCCGTCCACATCAATAGCACCAAAACGCTTTCCAACGGCAAAAAGGTCAAAGGATCCATCCAGATCGACTACTACAACAACGAAGACCTTACCCGCGTCCTCGAAATCCTCGGAATCAGCTCGGACGATCTGTAGGAGTTCATTAACCGCGAAAAAACGCAAAGAGCGCGAATCTTTAGAATTGTTGCCGCGATCCATGATCGCGGATTCCGGCGGGGTCACATCCCCCGCCCTACAAAACAAAACCCTTTCCCAAAACCGGTCTTTCAGCTATTTTCCGGTCTTAGCAACCACAGGACATTTTGGCTGACGCCGGAATTCCTGTAATAAGTGCAAAAGGTTCGCCTATGAAAAAAGGAGATGCTAGATGAGTAAAAAGTTAAAGGCTGGCGCTATTAACCTCTTGATCACCGCATCGCTCTTGACCCTTACAGGATGCGTCGATGTTGCTCCGGCAGGATTAACAACCCGTACTGTTTATGTTAACAGCCCAGCCAAAACCCTGACACCCCCGCCGCCACCAAGCGCCCCCACCGCAACAGCAAATGTCCGGGACATATCCCGAGTCACCCATGATCCCGCACCTGAAAACTGGCCGCGAGTAAGCCCTGACGGAACTCGTCTACTCTTCCAAGTCTTCGATACAACGAAGTCCGATTTAAGTGGATACAGCATCGTATTGATAGAGCTTGGCAAAGCGGGTCGAAAGCTGATTGCGGGGCCATATGCAGAAATGCCGGCTTGGTATCCCGATGGAGACCAGTTTGTCTACCAGTATCTCAAGAGCACCAAACCTATCTTTGTTCGGACGCCAATTGGTGGAGTGGGAATGACATTCATTAGTCCTTCTGCGCTTGGTGACTACGATGATCAGCCAGACGTTAGCCCTGATGGAAAAAAAATTGCTTTCCACACCAAAATGGGGGGTAGCTTTAGCATCTGCACTGTCAACTCTGATGGAGGAAACTTCACGGTTTATATCGAAGGCACCTCGCCACGATGGCATCCTGATGGCACAAAACTATCCTTCGATAAAGTGGTCGGAAATCACAGTCAGTGCTTCATCCTCGACCTGTTGAATGGTCAGGTAACACAACTAACAACGGGCGATATAGATAGTGCGTTCCCAGTATGGTCCCCAGATGGAAGCTGGCTTGTTTTCAGATCGAACAGAGATGGAAAAAACCACCTCTATTGCATGCGCCCAGATGGATCTCAAGTTACGCAGTTAACACGTGGAGAATCCCAAGAAACCTCTCCTGAATGGTCTTCTGACGGACTCATCTATTTCGTCAGCGACGCCGGCGCACCGACCGCAATGCCTGCGGAAGGATGGACATATAGCGATATCTGGAAATTAAAGCCTATACTTCTGGAAAAGAATTAGCTCAACCATTTCCAACCTTTTGAAGAAGTCAGCCGCTAGGCTGACTTCTTTTTCAGATCACCGAGTTCAATCGGATGGGCGCGGCCTTCGACGACGTCTTTGGTGATGCGGCAGTTTGTGATGTCGTTGCGCTGCGGCACTTCGTACATGACGTCGAGCATGAGGTGTTCGAGAATGGCGCGAAGTCCGCGGGCGCCGGTTTTTCGCTTCAAGGCCATCTGCGCCAGTGAGCGCAAGGCGTCTTCATCAAATTCCAGTTCGACCGCATCCATGGCGAGCAGTTTTTTGTACTGCTTGATCATGGAGTTTTTCGGCTGGGTGAGAATGTGAATGAGATCGTCTTCGGAGAGTTCCTGAAGCTGGACGACGAGAGGAAGGCGTCCGATGAATTCGGGAATCAAACCATACTTGAGCAGATCTTCGGGCTCGACGTTCATGGTTTCGGGTTTCCAATCATTGGAAACTTTTTCATTGGTCGCGCCGAAGCCGAGCACCTTTTTGTCGCTGCGGCGTTTGATGATGTCGTCAAGGCCGACAAACGCGCCGCCGCAGATGAAGAGAATGTTGCTCGTGTTGAGCTTGATGTACTCCTCCTGCGGATGTTTGCGTCCGCCCTTCGGCGGGATGCTGGCAATGGTGCCTTCGATGATTTTGAGCAGCGCCTGCTGGACGCCTTCGCCGGAGACGTCGCGCGTGATGGAGACGTTGTCGGTTTTACGGGAAATTTTGTCGATCTCATCGATGTAAACGATGCCGCGCTCGGCGCGTTTGACGTCGTAGTTAGCGTTCTGCAAGAGAGCCAGCAGGATGCTTTCGACGTCTTCGCCGACGTAGCCGGCTTCGGTGACGGCGGTGGCGTCGGTGATGGCGTACGGCACGTCGAGAATGCGCGCGAGCGTTTTGGCCAGCAGGGTTTTCCCCGAGCCGGTCGGGCCGACGAGCAGAACGTTGCTCTTTTCGAGTTCGACGCCGTCGTCTTTTACCGTGGTGTCGGTCATCCGCTTGTAATGATTGTGCACA
>JBAYVX010000008.1:0-17224 GCA_041674365.1 Kiritimatiellales bacterium
TCGAGGATTTCCATAACCTGGTCGCCGTCGAGCGTTTCGTATTTGATGAGCAGTTCGGCGATGAGCTCAAGGCGGTCGCGGTGATCGTTGAGAATCTTGATGGCCGTGTCGTGCGCTTCTTTGAGGATGCGGTCGATTTCCTGGTCGATCTTGAGTGTGGTTTCCTCGCTGTGTTTTTCAACACGGCTGATTTCGCGACCCAGGAACATCTGCTCCTGATCGGAACCGTAGTTACGCGGACCAAGCGTTGTGCTCATGCCAAATTCGCAGACCATGGCGCGGGCGATACGGGTGGCACGTTCGATATCGTTCTGCGCACCGGTGGTGACATCACCGAAAATCAGCTCTTCAGCGGCACGTCCGCCCATCAGTCCGATGAGCATGCCCATGAGACGCTTGCGGCCCTGCGTGTAGCGGTCTTTTTCCGGCAATTGCATAGTGGCGCCCAGCGCACGTCCGCGCGGAATGACGGTGACTTTGTGCAGCGGTTCGGTCTGTTCGGTTTTCGCCAGTACAATGGCATGACCCGCTTCGTGGTAGGCGGTCAATTTCTTTTCTTCGGCGTCGAGCATGTGGCTGCGGCGCTCACGGCCCCATGAAACTTTGTCGCGCGCTTCTTCAAAGTCGGGAAGTTCAACAGCTTCCGCGCCGCGCCGCGCCGCCAGCAGCGCCGCTTCGTTGACGAGGTTCATGATATCCGCGCCGGAGAAGCCGGGTGTTCCGCGCGCCACTTTGGTGAGATCGACATCTTTAGCGACGGTAACGCGTTTGACGTGGATGTTGAGAATTTCTTCACGACCTTTGAGATTGGGCAGGTCAATGAAGACCTGACGGTCGAAGCGTCCGGGGCGCATCAGCGCCGGGTCGAGCACGTCGGGACGGTTGGTGGCGGCGATAATGATGACTCCCTCGGCAGTGTCAAAGCCGTCCATTTCAACGAGAAGTGCATTCAGCGTCTGTTCGCGTTCGTCGTGCCCGCCTCCCATACCGGAAAACCGGCTGCGGCCCACGGCGTCGATTTCGTCGATGAAGATAATGCACGGTGCACTTTTGCGACCCTGCTCAAACATATCGCGTACACGGCTGGCACCGACGCCGACAAACATTTCGACAAAGTCCGAACCACTGATCGAAAAGAAGGCCACCTCGGCCTCGCCGGCAACCGCACGGGCGATCAGCGTTTTGCCGGTACCGGGTGCACCGGCCAGCAGAACACCCTTAGGCATTTTTCCGCCAAGACGCTGGAACCGTTTCGGGTTTTTCAGGAACTCAACCACTTCCTGAAGCTCTTCTTTGGCCTCTTCCACGCCGGCGACATCAGCGAATGTGGTACGGTTTTTATCGTCGCGCTGAAGCAGTTTGGCGCGGCTCTTGCCGAAACTCATTGCGCGCCCGCCCGCCATCTTCATCTGCCGGAAGAAAAAGAAATAGATAATGATAAAGCCGATAATGAACGGAGCAATGTTCCAGAACACCTGCCAGAACGGCGAATTCGCACGCACTTTGAAAGTGACGTTGTTTTCCTGAAGCATTTTCAGCAGGTCTTCGGTGACCACCACGTCCACGCGGAACTTTTTGGGCGCGCCCGTTTTTTTATCCACGGACGTCAGTTCGCCGCTGATGTAGTCGTTGCCGGAGGTATCCCGCACGATATCGCAGCTGATGATCCGTCCGGACTTCACCATCTGGGTAAACCCGGGATTATAGTCCAGCTTTTCCTCCGCCTCGGGCTTTTGGAACAGCTGCAGAGCCATCAGCACCAGCGCCATCATCAGAAACCACATTGCGAAGCCCTTCATCGGCATCGGCGGTTTCACCATCGGCGGCTTCTTGCTGCGCGGCTCTTTTTTCGGCGGTGGTACGGGTACGTTTGTTTTCGGTTCCATAATTTAAATCCTTATCGGGCAAGACCCTAACATTCAGTTTCGCCTAAATCAACTGATTGAAGGGCAGAGAGAATAACGGCGGAAACCATGAAAAGACACAAAAAAGGCATCATAAACTCCGTTGGAATATTGGAACAACGGATTGTTGGATTAACGGCTTGGCACTATGCGATTTCATTCGCCCGCGGAGGTTGAAAATCTTGGCAAAATCATTGAGCGGCCTTTTTAAGGCAAGGTTACATATATCGTAATACGATATATCAACGTAACGCTGACCCAAGACGAACAAGGGCTATTTTCCGATGTAAAATGATTTTGCCCTTAATAATTTTGCCCAGAGTCTTTGGCGAACAAATGCAGCGCGGGTTCGGCTTCTGCCGACAGTTCCCAGCCGCGGGCGATGCGGTAGCCGGGCAGCCAGATGATTTCTCCGCCGCACTCGACAACCGGCCAGCTCTCACGCTGAGCCTTCGGAATCTTCAGATCGGTGAAAATATCCTGAAGTTTTTTGGAGCCTTCCATACCGTACGGTTCCATACGATCGCCGGGTTGCGCCGTGCGCACGACAACTTCCCTTCCCGCAACTTTAGCGAGCGAAACGGAGGCTTCCCGCGGCCCGCGCAAAATTCCGCAGCCCTCTTCCATCCGGACGTTTCCAATGTTTGGAAAAATTGAAGTGCCGACACGCAACGTCCCGTATTCGTTGATGATACGGAGCCCTTCGAGATCCATTGCCCGGCTTCCATCGGTCTGCGCAGCAAATTCGACAACCTGTTCCACCGCGTCAAAGGTCGGCGTCACACCCTGCTCAATCAACCAATCACGGATTTCGCGGCGACGGGCCGCCTTTTCGGGATGATCATCCTCGTCGCGCAGAATTTCCATGGTACGCAAAATATTTTCGGAGGCGCGCCCGTTGAGTTTTCCAAGGATTGGAAGAATCTGATGGCGGACGATGTTGCGCGGAATGGTTTCGTCAGCGTTGCTCGCATCCTCGCGCCATTCCAACCCTTCTTTTTCCAACCATTGGAAAATTTCACTCCGCCGGATTCCAAGCATTGGACGTACGAGCGTCAGATTTTTCAAACATTGGAAACTTCGCATTCCGCTCAGACCGGATGGCCCCGATCCGCGAGCCGCTCTCAAGAAGAATGTTTCCATCTGGTCATCCGCATGGTGGCCTAAGGCCACTAAGACCTTAGACTTTAGACCTTGGACTTTAGACTGAAAGAATTCGTGACGGGCTTCGCGGGCGGCCATTTCGAGGGAGAGGCCTTTTTGTTTGGCGAGCGCGGGAACGTCGGTTTTTTGTGTGACACATTCGACGCCCAGCTTTGCGCAGAGCTCTTTGACAAACTGTTCGTCGGCGTCGGCCTCCGCGCCACGAATACCGTGGTTGAGGTGCGCGGCGACAATCCGGTATCCGAGCCGGTGCAGGATATGCAGCAGCGCGACCGAGTCGGCTCCGCCGGAGACGCCGACGATCACCGTTGCGCCGTCGGGAATGAGGCTTTCCCGCTCAATCGCCGCTTTCACTTTTTCGATCAAATCCATGTGGACTGCGGTGGCTTGCCACCGCCCTATTTTTACGGGGCTTGCCCCGTGATCTTTAAGACGCGGGGCAAGCCCCGCTCAACATAGCGCAGGCAAGCCTGCGCACTCCATAACGGTTCTAAATTAACGCCAATGGCCGCGAATTAACAAGCCCGGACAAACAGACGACCGCAAAGACGCCAAGACTCAAAGGAAAGAAAGCCGCCAGACCCGAAAATATCAAAAATCCCGTTTTATATATCATGACGAATAATACAGATATTGCCGGATATTGCGTCGTCAATATCCATATGTTGAAAAGAGATTTGTCCGACCACAAGATATTGATTACGCTTTGACCCGTTCACCAGAAAAACGAACTGACGCCCAAACAACGTTCCGGCGCGCTGCGCGCGCCGGAACGCGAGTTGCGCTCAACTCGCGTTGGGGATGAAGAAGAGGAGAATCTAAATGGAAGCTGAGCTACTGAAACAACTCGTTACCAACCCAGCCCACTGGCCCGTCTTCCTCATTCTTGCCGTAGTCGTAATCTTCATCGTCAAGTTTGTCGGTGTTTTGGCCGAGGCCGCAGCTAAACGTATCTGGAGCAATGCCAAGGACAAGAAAGCCCTTCTGTCTTTCTGTCGATTTGCAGCACAAGTCGTAGCGGTAGCCCTTGTTATGTACATCGCCAATGCCGTGTATTGGCAGCACAACATCAAGCGATTCATGCCTGCTTCCGTGGACAAGCCCATCAACACATGCGATGCAACCGTCAAACTGATCATTGAGTCACAGGACGAACGGAACACCCATTTTATGAGCAAGGGTGGATACCTTGCTTTTGGGAAGGGCAACGAGGCTATACTTGTGACCGCTGCACCTGACTCATGGGGTCGTCCTGTCGCATCCAATGAATATCAGTTTCGAGGTCTCTTCAAAATGGATGCCAGCAGCACTGCTGCTGGCAAACCAGTGAACATCCTCCGCGATGCGGAGTATGTCCAAGTCAAGTTTCTGGAAGCCCCCAATGATTTCAGACTTATTCGAGGCGAGGCAGTGTGTGTTCTCAACAGTGATGTTCGTATCTCAATGGAATTTTCAGAACAGAAGGCGACAGACCAGAAAGTCTATCTGAGAGACATGACTACTATAAAGGAAACACTGAAGTAGATCCCCAACAACCGATTCCACAAGTATTTCTTCATTCCGCGCGCGGAATGAGAAAACTGTGAATCGAAGCGTTAAATAAAAAGCCCCGGCTCCAAACATTGGAAGCGGGGCTTTTTTGTGCCTTTTTGTGTTTTTTGTGGCTATGCCCCTAATTTTTCCAAGCCACCCATGTAGGGGCGAAGGGCTTCGGGGATGGTGACGGTGCCGTCGGCGTTCTGGTTGTTTTCGATGAGGGCGACGACGAGGCGCGGAAGCGCGACGCCGGAGCCGTTCAAGGTATGAACGAACTGCGGTTTGCCGTCTTCGCCGCGGGAGCGGATGCGGGCGCGGCGGGCCTGATAGTCCCAGAAGTTGCTGACGGATGAGACTTCGAGCCATTTCTGTACGCCGGGTGCCCAGAGTTCAATGTCGTAACATTTGGCAGCGCTGAAACCGATGTCGGCGGTGCAGAGTTCGATGACGCGATAGTGCAGTCCGAGTTTCTGCAAAACTTTTTCGGCTTCGCGGACGAGGATTTCGTGCTGCGCTTCCGATTGCTCCGGCTTGACGAAATTGACCATTTCGACTTTGTCGAACTGGTGCAGACGAAGCAGTCCGCGGGTATCGCGTCCGGCGGCGCCGGCTTCGCGGCGGAAGCACGGGGTGTAGGCGGTGAGCTTGAGCGGTTTTTCGACGTCGATGATTTCGTCAGCGTAGAGATTGGTGACGGGGACTTCGGCGGTGGGAACGGGATAGAGTTCGTCGGTGCTGATGTAGTACATGTCTTCCGAGAATTTCGGAAGCTGCCCGGTGCCGGTCATGGCGGCGGCGTTGCAGACGAAGGGCGGTTCGACTTCGGTGTAGCCGTGTTCAGTCGTATGCAGGTCGAGCATGAACTGGATGAGCGCGCGCTGAAGGCGGGCGCCCTGCCCGGTGTAAACGGGAAAGCCGGAGCCGGTGATTTTCGTGCCGCGTTCAAAGTCGACGAGCTTAAGCGTTTCGCAGATGTCCCAGTGCGGTTTGACTTCGAAGCTGAATTTTTTCTGTTCGCCGAAGGTACGGACGACCGGATTGTCGGCTTCGCTTTCGCCGACCGGCACACCGGCCAGCGGCAAATTCGGAATGAAAAGAAGGGTGTTGAGGATTTTTTCGTCGAGCTCGCGCACCTGCTCGTCGAGGACGGCAATCCGCTCGCCGATAATGCGGACTTCTTCTTTGGCCGCTTCGGCTTCGGATTTCTTGCCTTCTTTCATGAGGCCGCCGATTTTTTTGGAGGCGGCGTTGCGGGTGCTTTTCAGCTCTTCGGCTTCGGTGATGGCGGCGCGGCGGGCGGCATCAAGCGCAAGCAATCCGTCAATGTCGGCACCGGCTTTACGGGTGGCGAGCGCCTGTTTAACGGCGGCAGGATTTTCGCGGATGACTTTGATGTCGAGCATAACGGTTATCCTTTGTTCAAATGGCGGACGCCGTCGATGGCGATGGCGATGGCACTGAGTTCGCCGATATTTTTCAATACGCTGGCTTCGTAGCGGCAGACATCGATGCAGCCTTTCCAGGCATATTTCGGAAGGCGTTCGATCATTTGCGGAATGAAGGTGTCGCCGCCATGGATGGCAAGCGTACCCATAATGATGGCTTCGGGGTTGAAACACTGCAAAAGGATGCCGACGCCGTGAGCCATTTTTTCAATGAAGACGTCCCATTTTTCACAAGCGTAAGCGTCGCCGGAACGGATCGCCGCGCGAACCGCCTGCATTTTGATTTTTTCCGGATCACCGCCGGCTTCGGTAAGAATGGCGGTCTGAATGTTGTTGGCGACGATGTCCGCGCGAAGCTGGTCGGCAAAATTTTTGCCGCCGCAGGTTGCTTCCCAGCAACCGGTTTTGCCGCAGCCGCAACGCGGACCGTTGATATCAAGCGTGATGTGTCCGACTTCGCCTCCAAGGTCGTTGGTTCCTGCGACCAGCTGCCCGTTGCTGATAATTCCCGCACCGATACCGGTGCTCATGGTGAGATAGATCAGGTCTTTGCCCTTCTGTGCACCAAACAGATATTCAGCCAGACCGGCTCCGTTGGCATCATTCTGCATGAAAGTCGGACGTTTGAAATGCTCTTCAAAAAAATCCCCGACCTTGAAATGGTCCCAGTTCTGCAGGTTCGGTGTTTTCAGGATCATGCGGCGTTCGGAGCACATCGGACCGGGCGAGCTGATGCCGATGGCGTCGATCTGTTCGGACGTCAGCCCCGCTTTAGCAATTAATCCCTCAGCGGTTTCTACCGCCTGTGTCAATGTTTTCCGCGCACTGCCTGGATCGGTCGGAAAACGCTGATCCGCAATAATTTCGCCCCGTTCGTTGCCGATGGCCACAGCAATTTTGGTTCCGCCAATATCAATGCCTAATAAATTCATGCTTTCTCCGAAAACGATTAATAAAGTTTTGTTTTTTACCCTTCCGCCGGATGCTTGCAAACAAAAACTCTGTTTTATCAGCCTATCAGTAAAAGAAGTATCACGGTTACACCGTTGAATGCGGCATGCATACCGATCGGCACGAGCAGAGATTGTGTACGGGCATAGGCCAGACTGAAGATGATCGAAAGCAGGAAAAGCGGAAGGAACGACGGCAGATGCAAATGAAGTCCGCCGAAAACAAGAGAAATCAGCGCGATGCCGGGCCAGAAGCCGGCACGGCGAACCATGAAGGGCAGCAGGATACCGCGAAAGACAATTTCTTCGAAGATCGGAGCCACGATAATTACTATGAGGAAAAGTGCGGTGCGGATTGCCCAGGGAGCCGGCGCGGTCAGTAATTGCGCGACATCCTGCAGATAAAAACCATAACCAAATTGCTGGAGCAGGAATTGGTAAATCGCGCTGTAGAACCAAAGCGGCGGAAGCGCCGCCAGGTAAAAGAGCAGGGAAAGACCCAGTAGTGCCGCCGCCTTTTTCCAATGTAGACCGAACAGTTCGCGACCCTGAATTCCGGCGATATGAAACAGCAGAGCCAGCAGCCCTAAAACGGGCAAATAAAACGCCACCATCTGAAAAACCACGGTCTTCGGCTCAATCCCGTCGTTCGGGAATATCACGAAGTAGAGCCATGAAGCCAGCAGATAGAACCCGATCAGTATTCCGAAGAAAATCAACAGGATCTGCCACGGCAGCGCGCGGGCAGACAGCCGTTCTGCCAGCTCCGGCATGCGGACAGGACGCTTGACCCAATACAGGATCAGGCCGATATCGGCGGCAATACCGAGGCAAATCAGCAGTAAAAAGAAAGCCCCGGCAGCAATCATTCCGGGCGGCGGGTTGCTGTATTCCCAAAACGGGTTGGTCGACGGCAACAGTTCAGCTAAAAACAATGAAAGGGTCATAATCCGCAGACAATAGCGGCTTGCGTTCGGTTTTTAAATCAAATACCGTGACCGCCTTTTCAAGGGTCAGGGGGAATATAATGAAAACAGGTTTGGTTGGATGGCGCGGCATGGTCGGCTCGGTGCTGATGGAACGCATGCTGGCTGAAGATGATTTTGTGACAATTGATCCTGTGTTTTTCACCACGTCACAGGCCGGACAGCCCGCGCCGAATGTCGGCAAAGGCGAATCGTTGCTGAAGGATGCGCACGATCTTGATGCGCTGGCATCAATGGACGTGATTCTGACCTGTCAAGGCGGCGATTACACCCATGACGTTCACGAAAAACTGCGCGCCGCCGGATGGAACGGTTATTGGATCGACGCCGCCTCCACTCTGCGCATGAGCAAAGATGCTGTCATTATCCTCGACCCGGTCAACCGCAAGGTCATCGACAACGCCCTCGCCGCCGGCAAAAAAGATTTCATCGGCGGCAACTGCACGGTCAGCCTGATGCTGATGGCGATCGGCGGACTGTTTAAAGCCGGATTGGTCGAGTGGGTTTCTTCCATGACTTATCAGGCGGCCTCCGGCGCAGGCGCGCAGAACATGCGCGAACTGCTCAGCCAGATGGGCTCTTTGCATCAAATCGCGTCTGCCGATCTCAAAACTCCGTCTTCCGCTATTCTCGACATCGACCGTAATGTAACGGCCGCGCTGCGCGGAAAAGAAATTCCGACACAGCACTTCGGCGCGCCGCTGGCCGGTTCGCTGATTCCGTGGATTGATAAAGCCGTCGAAGACGGCCAGACCAAAGAGGAGTGGAAGGGCTTCGCCGAGACCAATAAAATTCTCGGGACACAAAACCCGATTCCGATCGACGGCCTTTGCGTACGGATCGGTGCGATGCGCTGCCACAGTCAGGGACTGACCATCAAACTGAAGAAGAATGTTTCTATTGAAGAAATCACGGAAATCATCCGCACCGACAATGAGTGGGTTGATGTGGTCGGCAATACCAAAGAAGAAACGCTCGCGCGTCTGACGCCTGCGGCGATTTCCGGAACACTGACCGTGCCGATCGGACGTATTCACAAAATGAAGATGGGGCCGGAATATCTAACCGCCTTCACCTGCGGCGACCAGTTGCTCTGGGGCGCGGCCGAACCGCTGAGAAGAATGCTGCGCATTCTGCAGAATGCGTAAAGGCTACTCGTATCCGCCCATGCCCGGAATATTCATGCTGCCTTCCCAGCTGGCGGGCGTGTTCCAGGGCATATCGGAATATTCGCGCTGGGAGCCATCATCATAGGTGGGTGTTGAACACCCGGCCAGCACGGTGACGATTAGAATTAACCCTATGGTTTTTGCCACTCCCTGCGGTCGTTGCTTTTGCATACAAAAGCCTCTTTCAGTTTGTTCCGGTTCAAACATTGCCTCTCCACTTTGTTCCGTTGCCGACACTATTGAGTCAGCCATTCTCGACTTTGTCTCGGGTGGAAAAACATATGCGCTTTTTTCCAATGTTTGGAAACTGTTTTCTGCGACACGCCAAAGCTGTGCGAAGGGGATTCCAAACATGGGAAGCTACTGTCTTCGGATGCGAGACAGGCAGGCAAAAAGTTCGGGATAGAAAGCGGTTTGAGCACGATTGAGCAGATAGAGGTGAATGCCCGGCGCGCCGCTTTCGATCAATTCCGAAATCTGTTCAATGGCCCAGTAGAGACCGATGCGCTCCATTTTGACAGGATCGTTTTGCGCCGCTTCAAGATTTTTCAGCAGAACGTCCGGCACATGAAATTCGCAAAATTTCTTCATCCGTTTAATCTGCTCCAGCGAAATGATTGGAAGCAATCCGGGAACAATCGGTACGTCGATGCCCGCCGCGCGACACTTTTCGACAAAGTCAAAATAGACGTGGTTGTGCAGAAAGAGCTGCGTGGTTACAAAGTCAGCTCCTCTATCTACTTTTTCTTTCAGGTGGCGAATATCCTCTTCGAGACTGGGTGCTTCGGGGTGTTTTTCCGGATAACCAGCCACACCGATGCAGAGTTCAGGATGCCGTTCGCGAAGAAATGCTACCAGTTCCGCCGCGTAGCGGAATCCATCCGATGCCGGTTTAAAAACTTTTTCACCGCAGGGCGGGTCGCCGCGCAGCGTCATAATATTCCGAAAGCCGCGCTTAATAATTTCATCGGTTGAGCGCGCCAGTTCATCGCGCGACATCCCGACACAGGTGCAGTGCGGCAAGACGGTGTCATAACCTAAGCCGCGCAACTGTTTTGAAATTTCAAGCGTCGGGCCTGCAGCAGAGCCTCCCGCGCCACAGGTAACGGAGACAAAGTCGGGCTTAAGGCTGGTTAATTCGACAGCCCCTTTATGAAAGATGTTTTGCGCGGGTTCCGTTTTCGGCGGAAAGAATTCCACAGAAATAAGCGGGCCGTTGGCAGTTTTGAGTTTTTCGATAACGGTCATGGAAATCTGTTTATCCGGATAAACGGAATTGTTCAAGCGTAAAAAAACAGCCCCGGCAAACCGGGGCTGTGAATCGCGAAAGCAATTAGCCGAGAATGGCGTCTTTGGCTGCTTTGGCGATACGGAATTTGAGAACCGTCTTAGCCGCGATTTTGATCGTCGCGCCAGTGGCGGGATTGCGGCCCATGCGGGCTTTGCGTTTGACTTTAACCAGTTTTCCGAGACCCGGAACGGTGAATCCAGCTGCGGCGCCTTTATAGGCCTGTGTGATGATGGATTCGAGGGCGGATTTCGCCTGAACTTTGCTGATGCCGGCATCGTCGGCAATCTTGGCGATGATCTGAGACTTTGTAGCTGCTTTTGCCATTGCGGATTCTCCTGTTACACTATGGTTTCTGTTTCCGGCCTTTTTATTTCGGCCCCTATTTGTTGGGGATTCTTACTTCAAATGCATAAGGCGCGCAAGGTGAAATACAATAATAATTAAGTATAGCTAGGGGTTCATGAAATTACTGCTCTTCGATTTTATCAGGTTTTTCATTGACCCTTTTTCTAAGAAGACCAGAATACGCGCTTTATTTTTTGAGCGGGGAGTTTTATGAATCTCAAAAAGATCCTTACGAAGGATTCGATCCTGCCGGAACTGAAGGCCGATACCAAACGCGGCGTCATCGAAGAAATGATCGCCTTTATGGTTGCGTCCGGCAAGTTTACCGGGAAAACCGCCGCTGTACAGGCGGTGCTGACCCGCGAAGAAAAAATGTCCACCGGAATGCAGAACGGTATCGCGATTCCTCACGGTAAGACCGATGCGGTCGATCAGCTTGTTGCTGCGGTTGGCATTCACCGCACCGGCGTGGACTTTGCGTCAATGGACGGTAAGCCGTCACAGATTTTTATCCTGACGCTCTCTCCCGAAAACCGTGCCGGTCCACATATTCAGTTTCTCGCGGAAATCAGCAAAGTGATGAGCCGCCCGGATCTGCGTGAGAAGCTGCTGAGTGTTGCCACAGCCGAAGAAATTCTTAATCTGCTTATCACGTAGGATTCTGCATATGACTCCTGTCGTCCATACCCCTGAAACCGCTTCCGCAGTTGTTCAGGCGGTGCAGCAGGCCGCTCAAGCCCGCTCCCACACGGAAGTGATGACCGTGCTGGTACTGCAACTGGCCATGATCATTATCTGCGCGCGGCTCGGCGGATTTCTTTTCCAGCGTTTTCTGAAACTTCCCAGCGTACTCGGCGAGCTGGTCTCGGGGATGATCATCGGCCCGTATGCACTGGGCGCACAAATTCCGTTGCCGGGAATCGGCCCGTTATTTGCAACACAAACGATCGGATTGCCCGTCTCCTCCGAGCTGTATGCCATTGCTACAGTTGCTTCAATCGTTCTGCTTTTTCTCTCCGGTCTTGAAACAGATCTGCGCACCTTCTTGCGCTATTCGATGGTCGGCTCGCTGGTCGGAATCGGAGGATTACTGTTTTCCTTTATACTAGGTGATCTCTGCGCAGTCTGCTTCGGGCTGGCTCCGTCCTTCATGCACCCGACGGCTCTTTTTCTCGGCACCATTTCCACCGCCACCTCCGTCGGCATCACAGCACGCATCCTGACTGAAAAACATAAAATGTCGTCGCCGGAAGGTGTCACGATTCTCGCTGGCGCAGTGATTGACGACGTTCTCGGCATCGTCGTGCTGGCCATCGTGGTCGGGATGGCCAAAGTAGAAACCTCCGGCGCAGCGATGGAGTGGTCGCATATTGGAATCATCGCCGCCAAAGCGCTCAGCTTCTGGCTGGTCTGTACCGCGCTCGGCCTGCTGCTGGCGCGACAACTGACCGGCACATTGAAGCGGCTCGGCTCGCCGGAAGTAATCGTTTCGGTCTCGCTCGGTCTGGCAATGATGCTGGCGGGTCTTTCTGAAATGGCCGGTCTGGCAATGATCATCGGCGCTTACATTATGGGTCTTTCGCTTTCACGCACCGATGTGGTGCAGGAGCTGCAAAACCGGCTGCAAGGTGTGTACGATATGCTCGTGCCGATCTTCTTTTGCGTCATGGGCATGATGGTTGACTTCTCCGCTATGCGCCACGCGCTGGTTTTCGGTCTGATTTATTCCGCTGTCGCTATCTTTGCAAAAATCATCGGGTGTGGACTTCCGGCCTATCTGACTCAATTCAACTTCCGTGGCTCGCT
The DNA here is from genome assembly GCA_041674365.1 of Kiritimatiellales bacterium. Taxonomy (GTDB): domain Bacteria; phylum Verrucomicrobiota; class Kiritimatiellia; order Kiritimatiellales; family Tichowtungiaceae; genus Tichowtungia. The sequence goes on from JBAYVX010000008.1 coordinate 12,597, forward strand.
ACGGATCGGCCTGGGCATGCTTCCGCGCGGCGAAGTCGCGCTGATTGTCGCCGGGATCGGACTTTCCTCACACGCCATCGGACAGGATATTTTCGGTGTCGCCATTCTGATGACCATCCTTACCACCATGATTGCCCCGCCGCTTCTGGTTCGCTCCTTCCGCGGCGGCTCCGGCCTGAAAGATCCTGTACAGGCAACGGAAGAAAAAGAAGAGACGTTCTCTCTCGAATTCCCGTCTCCGGACATCGCCGAATTCCTGATGCAGCGGCTGGTGCGTGCCTTCCAGCGCGAAGAATTTTTTGTGAATCGCCTCCATATGGAAATGGAAGCCTATCAGGTGCGCAAGGACGATCTTTCCTTCACTCTGACGCGCGCAGACGGACAAATCAGCGTCAGCGTCCCGTCCGACCAGAAATATGTTGCACGCCTGATGATTTTTGAAGAACTGCTTTCGCTCTCCGACCTGCTCGAAGCCTCTAAAAATATGAAAAGCCTGGATGTGATGGGCTCGGAGCTCATTGGAAACCTGTTTTGATATCAGAAAGGAAAAATACCGCAATGAAACTGAGTTTTATGCTCAACGAGGAGTGTATCCTCACCGGGCTATCCGGCGGAGAACGGCAAAAAAAAGAAATTCTGGCCGACCTGTTGAACGCGCTATATGACCGCACGGAATTGAAAAATGAGGGAATCAGTAAAGAGGATCTGCTGACAGCCCTGCTCACCCGCGAACGGGAAATGACCACCGGCCTCGGCGATGGAATTGCCTTCCCTCATACACGGGTTGAAAAGCTGACCAATTCCTACACCCTGTTCGGCATTTGCCCGTCTGGCGCCGACTTCCAGAGTCTGGATCAAAAACCGGCGCAGTTTTTTGTCCTGTCGATCGTACCGCAGGATAAAGCCAACCTGTTGTTGCTCAGCCGCGCGGCCATCGTTCGTTTCCTTTCGACACAGGAAAACCGCAGAATCGCACTGACCTCGCCGGATTCTTTTGCCGTCTGGCAACAGATTGACAAAAGCGGAATCACCATCGACCGCAACATTCTGGCGAAAGACATTATGCGTCCGCAGATCGGCCACATCCGCGCCGGAGCCTCCCTCAAAGATGCCGCGCGTGCGCTGCATAAGTACCACAGCGACTCCCTGCCGATTCTCGACGAACAAGACCGTTTTGCCGGAGACATCTCCTGCTATGATCTTTTCTCTAGCGGACTTCCTGACTTCTTTGCCAATCTGCACACTATTTCGTTTGTCCGCAACATGGATCCCTTCGAAAAATATTTTCAGGGAGACCGCGACATCAAACTGAGCAATCTCACCATCAACCGTGAATCGCCGATCATCGCGGCGGATGCCACACTGATGGAAATCGTCTTTGAAATCGCCACCCGTAACAAGCAAATGCTCTATGTAGTGGACGAAAACAAAAAACTTCTTGGCGTTATCGACCGGTTCAGCATCGTGGATAAAATTTTAGTGAGTGCATAAATTATGATCGCATCAATTGTCATCTTTGTTCTGGTTTACATCCTGCTCGCCTCCGAAAAGGTTGAAAAATCCGTGGCCGCCATGCTGGGAGCCTCCGCCGTTGTCATCGGCGGACTGATCGATTTCGACAGCGCGATGAAAGCCATTGACCTCAACGTCATCTTCCTGCTCGTCGGGATGATGACCTGCGTCGCCATTCTGGCAGAAACCGGCTTCTTCGAGTGGGTCGCCATATCCGTCGCCAAAGCCATGAACGGCCGGCCGATTCCGATTCTCGTAATGCTGCTGACCGTCACCATGCTCTTTTCAGCGCTGCTCGATAACGTCACCACCATCATCCTGCTGGCGCCGGTCACCATCCTGATCACCCAGCTGCTCGAACTGCCGACCCTTCCGTTCCTAATTCTGGAAGCGCTCGCCTCCAACATCGGCGGAACGGCCACGCTCATCGGCGACCCGCCCAACATCATTATCGGTTCGCGCGCCGAGCTCACCTTCAACGACTTCCTCTACCACCTGACTCCGGGCGTGGTCGTTATTGCCATCATCTTCGTCATCACCGCGCTGATGATGCTTAAAAAACAACTTCACGTCACGGATCAGGTGCGCACCCGCGTCACCGATGCCTGCCCGAAACTCGCCCTTCGTGATGTGAAAAAAATGAAGCACTCGCTGATCGTCTTCGGTCTCATCTTTGTCGGATTTTTCACCCACCATCACCTCGGCGTGCCGCCCGGCATCATCGCCCTCGCCGGCATGGGACTCATGCTGCTGGCCTGCCGCACCAAAAGCGAAAAAATGCTCCGCCACGTTGAATGGGACGCTATCCTTTTTTTCATTGGCCTCTTCATCATCATCGGCGCACTCGAACAGAACGGAGCGATCGACAAGCTGGCTGAAGGGATGCTTGGTCTCTGCGGCGACAACCTGCTGCTCACCACCATGGTCGTCCTCTGGGGCAGCGCCTTTCTTTCCGCGGTACTTGACAATATTCCCTTTGTCATCGTCATGATGCCGCTCATTCAGAAACTGCTCGTCGATACCGGAGCGGCACCCACCGGCGACAACCCGCTCTTCTGGGCGCTCGCGCTCGGCGCCTGCCTCGGCGGCAATGGAACGATTATTGGAGCCTCGGCCAATGTCGTCGTCAGCAAGATCGGCGAACGCAACGGCTACAAAATCACCTTTATGCACTTCATGAAGTGGGGGTTCCCCTTCATGATTCAATCCATCCTCATCGCCATGGCCTATCTCTGGCTGCGCTACTTTTTCTGAGCCCCGGTGCAATTTCCAAACTTTGGAAGAAAAGTTTCCAAAGTTTGGAAAAAGCGTACACTCACCGCCATGAAGGAAATCATAGAAATCATCCTGTTTTCCTGGATCGCAGGCTTCGCCGCCTTTGTCGGCGCAGGACTTGCTGCAATTGAGCGCTTCCACGAAAGCCTCCTTAAAAAAGAAATCATCCGCGGAATCGTCGCCTTCGGTGGCGGCATTCTGGTGGCCGCTGTTGCCTTTGCGCTCGTCCCGCATGGACTCGAAACCCTTTCCGCTTCCATGCTTGGACTGCTCTTTGGCCTCGGTGGAATCGGCTTCTGCCTGCTGGACATTGTGCTGAGCCGGTCCGGCGGTTCTAAAGCGCAATTCACCGCCATGCTCAGCGACTTCGTCCCGGAAGCCATTGCACTCGGCGCGGTCTTCGCCCACGATCATAAACTCGGCCTGCTGCTGGCGCTCTTCATCGGCGCACAGAATCTCCCCGAAGGCTTCAATGCCTACCGCGAACTGCGCGCCGGCGGGGCGCAAACCCGTTCTGTCCTGCGCTCCATCTTCCTCATCAGCTTCCTAGGGCCGGCCGCCGCGCTGTCAGGATTTTATTTTCTGCAAAACTATCCGGACATCACCGCCGGCATCATGGTCTTCGCCGGCGGCGGCATTCTCTATCTCGTCTTCCAGGATATTGCTCCGCTCTCAAAATTCCGCCGGCATTGGACCCCGCCGCTCGGCGCAGTTCTCGGCTTCATCGTCGGCATGATCGGCAAAAAACTGCTCGGCTGATCCGTTTTCTCGCCAGAGGCAAAAAGGCAGCCTTTACCTTCCAGACAGCTTTCGTTTAAAAACCCACCCATTATTCCATACTTTTAAATGTACGGGATATATCACATATTATTTTTTATAAGATTAATCTAAACAAGAGGTTATAAATTTTATTGTCCCATACTTTTAAAAGTATGGGACAATTTTGCGTTCCTTGCGTTCTTTCGCGGTGTAAGAAAATCCTCTAGAGTGCGTCGCATGAGCAAAAAGTTATTTCTCCTCGACGGGATGGCGCTGGTTTACCGGTCTTACTTCGCCTTCATGCGCAACCCCATGATCAACTCCAAGGGCCGCAACGTCTCCGCCGTCTTCGGCTTTCTCAACACCCTGCTCGAACTGATCGACAAACAAAATCCCACCCACATTGCCGTTGCCTTCGACGTCTCCGGCCCGACCTTCCGCCACGACAAATTTCCCGAATACAAAGCGCAGCGCGAAGAAACTCCCGAGGAAATCCGCGCCGCCGTTCCCTGCATTCAGGAATTCCTCAAAGCCTTCAACATTCCCATCATCACCGCGCAGGGTTTTGAAGCAGACGACCTGATCGGTACGCTCGCCCGCCGCGCGGAGAAAGAAGGCTTCGACACCTACATGGTCACGCCCGACAAGGATTTCGCCCAGCTCGTCGACGAACACACCTTCATCTACAAACCCGCTAAAAGTGGACAACCTCCCGAAATCATGGGCGTACCCGAAGTCCTTAAACATTGGGAAATCGAAAAAATTGAACAGGTCACCGACATCCTCGGTCTCGCGGGCGACACCGCCGACAACATTCCCGGCGTGCCCGGCGTCGGCCCCAAGACCGCACAGAAACTCATCGCGCAGTATGGCTCGGTTGAAAATCTGCTCGAACACACCGGTGAACTGAAAGGCAAACTCAAAGAAAACCTCGAACAATTTGCTGCGCAGGCCATGCAATCGAAGCAACTCGCCACCATCATCACCGATGTCCCTTTGCCTTTTGAACCCGATAAACTGATCATCGAAGCGCCCGACAAGGACAAGCTCCTGGCGCTGTTCGAAGAACTTGAATTTAAAAA
>JBAYVX010000009.1:0-17119 GCA_041674365.1 Kiritimatiellales bacterium
CCCTTGGAAAATTCGCGTTGATTCGCGTCCATTCGCGGTTGAAAAGTCCCAAGGTTTGGAAGGCGCCTGCTTGCGTGCACGCACGTTCACCGCTAGTATGCCCCGTTTTAAGGAGATTTTATGCAGGACAACGAATACCGCCGCCAGCGCATTGAAAACATGAAGCAACTTCAGGCCGCAGGCTATCCCGCCTATGGCTCGGCCTTCAAACGCACCGGCACACTGGCCGAACTTACCGCTTCATTCGAAGAGGGCAAAACCGTCAGCGCCAGCGGCCGCATCGTCGCCATGCGCAAAATGGGCAAGATGGCCTTTGCGCACCTGTCCGACGGCTCGGCCAAATTCCAGCTCATGGTCAAAAAGGATCTGATCGGCGAAGACGTTTTTGCGGCGTTCAAGCTGCTCGACCTCGGCGACATCATCGGCGTGACCGGCGAGCAGTTCATCACCCAGACCGGTGAAAAAACCATCCGCATCACCGACTGGAAACTTCTCTGCAAATCGCTCATTCCGCTGCCCGAAAAATTCCACGGACTGCAGGATGTCGAAACCCGCTACCGTCAGCGCGAGCTGGATCTGATCTCCAACGAAGAGGTGATGGATCTCTTCAAAAAGCGCACCGCGGTGCTCCGCGAAATTCGCGCTTTTCTTGCAGCGCGCGGCTATCATGAAGTGGAAACGCCGATGATTCAGCAAATCGCCGGCGGCGCGGCGGCGTCACCGTTCAAGACCCGCTACAACGCGCTCGGCACCGACATGTTTTTCCGTATTGCGCCCGAGCTTTATCTAAAGCGCCTGATCGTCGGCGGTATGGACAAAGTGTTCGAGATGAACCGCAACTTCCGCAACGAAGGGCTCGACCGAACGCACAACCCCGAGTTCACTGCGCTCGAAATTTATGAAGCGTATGGCGATATGCGCTCGATGCAGGAGCTCGTTCAGAGCCTGACGACGCATCTGGCGCAGAAAATTTTCGGCCGGATGGAAGTCGAATGGATGGGCAACACCATCAATCTTTCCACACCTTGGAAGGGAATCGCCTATCGTGATCTGATCAAAGAGCGCCTTGGTGCCGACTGGTTCGAAAAGACTCTGGATGAGGCACTTGCGAAAGCGGAAGAGCTGGACATCTTCATCGAGCCGGGTTCGGATTTTGCCGACGTGACCCACGAGATTTACGAAAAGCATATCGAAGGCACGCTCATTCAACCCACCTTCGTGACGCGTCTGCCGGCCTTCCTCGTGCCGCTGGCTAAGCCGTGCGAAGACGATCCGACTTTGGTGGATGTGTTTGAGCTGATTGTCGGCGGGAAAGAGCTGGCGCCGGCCTACAGCGAACTCAACGACGCGCTCGAACAGCGCCGCCGTTTTGAAGAACAGGCGGCGGGCGATCCGTCGAAAATCGACGAGGACTTCCTCGACTCGCTCGAAACCGGCATGCCGCCGACCGGCGGAATGGGCATCGGCATCGATCGCCTCATGATGCTGCTGACCGGCTCGGACGCCATCCGCGATGTCATTCTTTTCCCGCAGCTCAAGCCGCGCACACAGACGGTCAAAATTGATTTACAGAAGTAAACGAAGGACAACAAAGGCGTTAGAACGTATCCCAAAACCTATGGGAGCGCCCGATGAGGACATCGGGCCTACAGAAAAGGCGCGATCATTTAAAAATTGTAGGCCGGGTGTCCCACCCGGCGGTGATGTCCGGGTTTCAGATTGCCGTGATATAAGGAGTGTTGAAATGGAACGCTTTTCAATTTCGATGGAAGAGGATCTGGTTCAAAAGTTCGACGCCCATCTGGAGCGGCGCGGCTATTCCAACCGTTCAGAAGCGGTGCGCGATCTGGTGCGAAAAGCACTGATTGATGAAGAGTGGAAGGCGGGAGAAGAGGTAGTCGGTGTAATTACTTTGGTTTACGACCACCATCAGCGTCAGCTTCAGGAAAAGCTCACCGATATTCAGCACGATCATCACGATATGATTGTTTCCGCCACGCATGTCCATATGGATCATCATAATTGCCTAGAGGTGATTATCGTGAGAGGTGATGCATCAGAGATTCGTGAAATGGCCGATCTTCTAAAGGCCGCAAAGGGTGTGAAATCCGGTGAATTGACCGCCGCCAGCACCGGCCACAAACTTTAAGACCTGTTTTTACAATTCGACGGTTGACACCTTCTACGCTCGGGTGTTACGGGTTTATAAAACGTAACACAAGGAGAGCTCTGGTGAAGGGGATACGACAGGCAGTTGCGGCCTTTTTGATTATTACGAGTGGAACAACAGTTTTTGCGGGCCGTCCGCTGGCCATTGATAATGCCGATCCGGTTGATCCGGGAACATTTGAATTTGAATTGGGTGCCGAATACGAAAACAGTCCGGAATGCCGCCACACGGAGATTCCGTTCGGGCTTTCTTACGGCCTGATTCCCGGTGTACAGATCGGCTTTGCGTTCGGCGGGCAGTTTGAAGAGCGGACCGAAGCCACCGGTACAGACCGGGAAAACGGAATCGGTGATTTAGAACTGAGCGCCAAGTGGAAATTTTTTGATGAGACGGCGCATCTTCCTTCGCAGGCTCTCACGGTTGCTGTCAAACTTCCGACGGCTGATGACTCCAACGAATTAGGCAGTGGCGAAACGGATTATGACCTGACCTGGATCGCTTCCAAAATGCTTACTGAAAAAACCGGTGTTCATGTAAACGCCGGTTATACATGGGTCGGTGAACCGTCCGGAGAAGATGTAAGTGATATCGTGCACTACGGCCTGGCTCTGGATTATCAATTAACGGAAACCGTTCAGTGGGTTGGTGAAGTGTTTGCGGAAAAAGAGCTGCAGAACGGGGAATCGACGGTTGTACAGTACAACACCGGCTTCCGCTGGAGCGCTGCAGAATCGTTAACACTGGATGCTGCCGCCGGATCAAAACTGCGTGGAGATGATGCGCCGGATTTTACTGCGACTTTCGGACTTACCTGGGCATTCGGACTTTAATACGAAAGGGATGAACTTATGCATATGGCTGATGCTTTAATATCTCCTGCCGTTGGCGGAACCATGTGGGCGGCGACTGCCGGGTTAATTGCGTGGTGCGCCAAAAAAGTAAAAGAACTGCACGATGACCGTCTGGTTCCGATGATGGGTGTACTGGGCGCCTTCATTTTTACTGCTCAAATGATCAATTTCACTATTCCGGCGACCGGATCAAGCGGACATCTGGGCGGCGGGCTGCTGTTGGCGGTTCTGCTGGGTCCTCATGCCGCTTTTCTGGTGATGGCTTCCATCCTGACTGTTCAGGCTCTTTTTTTTGCCGACGGCGGACTGCTGGCGCTGGGATGCAATATTTTTAATCTCGGCTTTTTTCCGGCATTTGTGGCGTATCCGCTGATTTACCGTGTACTCGTTAAAAATCCGCAAAACCGGCTGCGTTTGTGGAGTGGATCCATTCTTTCCGCAGTGATCGGTTTGCAGCTTGGCGCCTTTGCGGTTGTACTTGAAACGATGGCATCAGGGATTTCAGATCTGTCGTTTGGAACTTTCGTCTTACTCATGCAACCGATTCATCTGGCTATTGGTGTCGTGGAAGGGCTGGCGACTGCGGCGGTGGTTTCCTTCGTGGTGTATGCGCGTCCCGAGGCTGTGCATAGCACAGAACGCCCGGTGATGACGCGACGGGCGTTGACAGGGCTGATTCTGACCGCCGTACTGCTGGGCGGCGTGGCCAGCTGGTTTGCTTCAGGAAAACTTGATGGCCTTGAATGGTCGCTTGAGAAAACCACCGGGCGCGAAGAACTCGCTGCACCGGAAGAAGGCATCCATTCCAACCTGGCTCAACTTCAGGAAAAGACCGCGTTCCTTCCGGATTACACCTTTAAGGTCGGAGAGACCGAGCCGGATTTGCCGGAGGAACACGAAGCCGCCTGGCCGGCTGTAGATGCCGGGACTTCACTGTCAGGACTTCTTGGCGGACTGATCACTCTTGCGGCCGCCGCCGGGATCGGGTACAGCTTACGAACCCGGCACAAAAACGAATGAAAGCAGCACGCTATATTGAAGTGGGACAAATGGATGAGCTGGGGCGTTTGGATACGCCCCTGCATCGTTTAGATGCCCGTGTAAAAATGGCAGTCGTTGCGCTGTTTGTGGTTACAGTAATGTCCTTCCCCCGTTATGAAATTTCCGGGTTAATGCCGCTGTTTCTTTTTCCTTTTGTGCTGATGAGTTCCGGAAATATCCCGTCCGGCGCGATTTTAAAAAAAGTTGCTTTGGCTCTGCCGTTTGCTTTGTTTGTAGGGCTTTTTAATCCGCTGCTCGACCATAGTCCGGTACTTACACTCGGTTCATGGACGGTTTCAGGCGGCTGGCTTTCCCTCACCTCCATTCTGCTCCGCTTCACCTTAACCGTGAGCGCGGCCTTGATTCTCCTGGCCTGCACCGGGATTTATCGCTTGTGTGCCGGGCTCGAACAGATAGGCGTTCCGGCTCTTTTCGCCACGCAGCTTCTTTTCCTGTACCGCTACCTGTTTGTCATCGGCGATGAAGCCTTGCGCATGATCCGCAGTGTCCGCATGCGTTCAGCCGGGTCGAAAAAACTCAGTCTGCGAACCTACAGTACACTCACCGGCCACTTGCTGTTGCGCTCCATCGACCGGGCACAACGGATTTACCGCTCCATGGTCAGTCGCGGATTCGCCGGACAGATCCGTGTGCTGTACCGCACCCGACCCGGTTGGCGCGACGCAGTTTTTCTGATTGGATGGAGCGCATTCTTTATCCTTGTGCGGTTTTGGAACCCCGCTGCCGCACTGGGCGGTTGGCTGACAGGAGAACACCCATGAGCACTCCGGTATTAGAAATAAAAAACCTCGGCTTCTGCTATCCGGACGGAACTGAAGCACTGCACAACATTTCCTGCCGGTTTGAATACGGCGAAGCTGTTGGCCTGATCGGTGGAAACGGCGCCGGGAAATCCACGTTGCTGCAGCACCTGAACGGCTGTCTGACGCCGTCGGAAGGTACAGTGCTTTTCGGCGGAATCCCGATTTCCCGCGAAATGCTCGCCGAAGTCCGCCGTGCAGTCGGCGTTGTTTTTCAGGATCCGGACGATCAGCTTTTTATGTCTACCGTTTTTGACGATGTTGCCTTCGGTCCGCTGAATCTGGGGCTGCCGTCCGACGAAGTTACGGCGCGGGTACACTGCGCACTCGAACGGGTCGGGATGCGGCATCTGTGCGACCGGCCGCCCTATAAACTGTCCGGCGGCGAAAAGCGCGCCGTTTCCATTGCCACCATTCTGGCTGTTTCACCGGACATCATTGTACTCGACGAACCTTCTTCTAATCTCGATCCGCGCGGACGCCGCCGCCTGATTGATCTGCTGCGCGGCTTCGGGCAGACGCGGATTATCGCCACGCACGACCTCGAACTGGTGGTTGAAGTCTGTCAGCGCGCCATTGTACTCGACGGTGGACGTATTGTAGCCGAAGGGCCGGTAGTAGAGATTCTTAATAACGAAGAACTCATGCTTGCCCACGGTCTTGAGCGCCCACATATCCTTAGGCACCAGCATCCTCATCACTGATTTTCAAACCTTGGAAAAATCCGGCGGAAAGTTTCCAAACCTTGGAAACTTCCGGTACGCTGTGGCGGAATGATCCGGCCTGTTGAACATCCTGAAACGCTGCTGGCGACCGAACGCTTTTTTGCGTCCGGCGGCGGGTTGGAACGGGCACATGAAGGCAACAATTTTCCGTTTGAGATCCGTCCTCAGCAGCAGCAGATGGCGCGCGCGGTGGCCGAAGCCTGTGCCAGCTCCTGTCATCTGGCAGTTGAAGCAGGCACTGGTGTCGGCAAGAGTTTTGCCTATCTTGTTCCGCTGATTCTCAACGCGCTGGCGCAGAATGTCCGCGCCGTGGTGGCGACCTACACGATTACACTTCAGGAACAGCTGATGGAGAAGGATATTCCTTTTCTGCAGAAATCGCTTGGTGTGGATTTTAAAGCGCGGCTGGTGAAAGGGCGTTCGAATTATCTTTGTCTGCGCCGTCTGTCGCGCGCCCGGCAGATGAGCGGCGACCTGTTTGATCCTTCCAAAGAAGTTGAGTTGAACCGCATTCGCGGCTGGGCGGATGCGGCGGTGGAGGGCAGCCGTCAGGAACTGGAGCCGCAGCCGTCCGCCGATGTCTGGAGCGCGGTTTGTGTGGAGCACGGCAACTGTCTCGGCAAAAAGTGTCCTGACTATGACCGCTGTTTTGTGATGAAGGCGCGCACCGGGCTGCACGAAGCCAACCTGCTGGTGGTGAATCATCATCTTTTCTTTTCCGAGCTGTCGGTGCGTTCGACCGGCGGAGCCTTCCTCCCGGACTACGGGATGGTGGTTTTTGATGAGGCGCATCAGATGGAGAATGTCGCGGCGGAGCATCTGGGCATCCGCCTTTCGCGCTACGCGATGGAGCATTGGCTCCGGCGGCTTTTTACGCAGGATAACCGCAAGGGACTTTTTGCGGTGCTGCGCGACGGGCGTGCCGCCGATTTGACGAACAAGCTGTGGAGTGAATGCGACCGCTTTTTCAAGATGATGCACAAGGTTTGCAAGCTGTCGGAGAGCAACCAGACCGTACGGCTGCGCGAGCCGCCGGACGTTGAAACCCGTCTGCCGGAACGGCTGGCAGAGCTGGATGTTCATTTTGGCACGTTGATCCGCGACATGGAGGATGAAAGCCTGAAGGCAGAACTTCAGTCGGCACGGATGAAAGGAAAGTTTTTTATCGAGATGCTGACAACGTTTTTGACGCAGAGCGCGGCCGGGCATGTGTACTGGGCGGCTCTGGAGGGGCGGACTCATAAACAGCCGGTGCTTTATTCCGCGCCGGTGGATGTGGCCAAGCTGTTGACCGGAATGTTGTTCGATGAAGTGCCCAGCGTGGTGATGACGAGTGCGACGCTGGCGGTTGGCGACGATCTGAGCTGGTTCCGCGGACGGATCGGCGCGGAGCATTGCGACGAATTGCAGGTCGGTTCACCGTTCGACTACAGCCGCCAGATGCGCGTGAAGATTCCGGCGGGTATGCCCGATCCTTCGAATGAGCAGGCATGTGAGGCGGCTGTGGTTGAAGTGCAGCCGCGCTATATTGCTCAGGGACACGGGAGAGCTTTTGTTCTGTTTACCAACGCCGCGCTGATGCGTCGCGTGGCGGAGAGAGTGAAGGAACAGCTTGAAAAGATGGAATTTGAATTGCTGGTACAGGGCGCGGGGCTTCCTCCGCAGGCGATGCTCAAACGGTTCCGCGAGCACGGTTCCGCGGTGCTGTTCGGGCTGGATCGGTTCTGGATGGGTGTGGATGTGCGCGGCGAGGCACTGAGTAATGTGATTATTGTCCGTCTGCCGTTTGCAGTACCGGATCATCCGCTGGTACAGGCCCGGCTGGAAGAGGTCAAAGCGCGCGGCGGTGATGCATTCCGTGATTATTCTCTGCCTTCGGCGGTATTAAAGTTCCGTCAGGGAACCGGGCGGCTGATCCGCACGGCCAGCGATGAAGGTACCATTGTAATTCTTGATCCGCGCGTAACCGGCAAATGGTATGGCCGGCTTTTTCTGCGTGCGCTGCCCGAGTGTCCGGTTGAAGTGGAAGAATAACGGCTTCGGTCTTTATTTTCTTCTGGCAGAGGAATGAGCGTAACGTCTATAAAGTACGTATTCAATCGGTCTTCAGGAAGGAGCAGGGTATGGGTGTTAAAGCAGTCGGTTTGATCCTTGGCGGCGGAGCCGGCACACGTCTTCAACCCCTCACTCAGGATCGTGCCAAACCGGCCGTTCCGATTGCCGGTAAATACCGGCTGGTCGATATTCCGATCAGCAACTGCATCAACAGCGGCATCCGGTCCATTTATCTGCTTACTCAGTTCAACAGTGTTTCACTGCACCGCCACATCCAGTCCACCTATATCTTCGACCAGTTTTCGCCGGGGTATGTCCGGATGCTGGCTGCCGAGCAGACGCCGACCTCCAGCGGCTGGTTTCAGGGAACGGCCGATGCCGTACGTCAGTCGATGCGGCATTTCATGCATAATGAACCGGACGTTGTTGTCATTCTTTCCGGCGACCAGCTTTACCGCATGGATTTTTCAAAAGTGATCGACGAGCACATTGAACGCAAGGCGGATGTTACGATTTGCACCAAACCGGTGCCACGCCGCGAGGCGGGGCCGCTGGGCATTATGCATGTGGATGAAAAAGGAAAGATTGTCGAGTTTGTGGAGAAACCGGGGGACACCCCGCAGCTGGATGGCCTGCGCGCACCGATGTATAAAGATGAATGCTATCTGGCCAGCATGGGCATTTATGTCTTCAACGCCAAAGTGCTTGCCGAACTGCTGTGCGGCAATGACCATCCGGATTTCGGAAAACACATTATTCCGGCCGCCATTCATGACTGCAATGTCTACAGCCATATTTTTGAGGGCTACTGGAAAGACATTGGAACTATCGGTATGTTCCACGACGCCAATCTGGCGCTGACCGATCTCATTCCGGAATTCACATTTTATGCTTCAGATGCGCCGATCTATACGCATATGCGCTATCTGCCGCCTTCTAAAATCAACTGCTGCGACTTGAACCGCTGTCTGCTGGCCGAAGGCTGCATCATTTCCGGGCACCGGATTCTGCATTCTGTGATCGGTCTGCGCGCCGTTATCGGCGAAGGATCGGTCATCGAACATTCAGTCATCATGGGCGCTGATTATTTTGAACACGAAAAGATCCTGGCCGGTAACGGACACGTCCGGCTTGGGATCGGTCGAGACTGCTACATAAAAAACGCCATTATTGACAAAAACGTGCGCATTGGCGACAGCGTTTACATTTCGCCTGACGGCAAGCAGGAGGGCGAACAGACGCCTCTTTATGTTGTACGCGACGGCGTTATCGTTATTCCGAAAAACACCATCATTCCGTCCGGCACGCGGCTTTAAACGCGATCGGCGTAGAAGGGATACCGCTTCTGGGTTACGGAGCGGTTTCTTTTTTTCCAGCGCTTGTACATCCAGAGCCAATACCCGGGATGTTTTCGGACTTCGCGCTCAATGGCGGAAAGAATCTGCTGCGTCAGCTCCCGGGTGGTTTCTTCGCCCGAATCGGACGGGGGTCGGATCATTTCGGTGACATACACCCGGTAGTGCCCGCCGCGTTGCGGCGCGCAAAAACCGATGAAAATTTCGCTGCCTGTTTTGATGGCCAGTGCCGCAGGTGCGGGCGTTACAGAAACGGGCAGGCCGAAATAATCCGCCCAGATGCCGCCTTCGTCCGGCTCAGTATTCTGGTCAACCAGAAAAGCGGTTTTTCCGCCGTTTCGCAGAACGCCGAGCAATTTACGCAGCGCTCCTTCGCGCGGAATAATTTTCTGCCCGGTGATTTCTCTGCGCTCAATCAGCAGACGATCCACCTGCGGGTTTTTTACGGGCATGGCAATGCTGTGAAACGGGAAGCCGTGGAGCGCCATCATCTGCCCGACCACTTCCCAGTTACCGAAGTGCGCAGTAATGCAGACCTGATTTTTTTCGCAAAAAAGCTGCTGCATGCTGTCATCGAGTTCAACATATTTTGTCAGCCGCTTTTCCGGACAGGTTCCGAACCAGATCACATCGAGAAAGGTTCGTGCCATTGTGGTGTAGGCGGATTGAAGAATAGCGTTCTTTTCCCGACCGTTCTTTGAGTTGCCGAATGCAATATTTAGATTGGCTCGGCCGATCCGTCTGCCCGCGGTATCCAGAAGAAACCCGAGATTTCCGCCGAGCCATGCGAGGCCGAGGATTGCCCTGCGTGGAAGATGCGGGATAACCGCTAGCCCGAAGCGAAACGCGGCGGTCTCAAACGGGCGGCGGTATTTTCTGTACGCTTTGCTCATGTCAGCCGAAAACCACCGTGCGGTTTTTATAAACCAGCACCTTGTTCTGCAGATGCGCCCAGACAGCCCGGGAGAGCACCATTTTTTCAAGATCGCGACCCTTGCGGATCAGGCTATCAACTGAATCCCGGTGCGAAACGCGCATTACTTCCTGTTCAATAATAGGCCCTTCGTCGAGATCGCTGGTAACGTAATGGCTGGTGGCTCCGACAATTTTTACACCGCGCTGGTGGGCCGAGTGATAAGGCTTGGCGCCGACAAAGGCAGGCAGAAAAGAGTGGTGGATGTTAATCACGCGGTTGGGGTGGTTTTTACAGAAGCTGTTGGAGAGAATCTGCATGTAACGCGCCAGCACAATTACATCAATGCTGTACTTTTTAAGCAGTTCCATCTGTTTTTCCTCCTGCCCGGCTTTGTTGTCTTTCGAAACCGGAATGCAGTGAAAATCAATACCGTGCATTTTTGCCACCGGCTCAAGATCCGGGTGGTTGCTGATGATCACGGGAATTTCGCAGTTCAAATCGCCGGAACTTTGTCTCGCCAGCAGGTCGAGCAGGCAGTGCGGGAACTTCGAGACAAAAATCGCCATGCGCGGTTTATAGTCTGAGAAATGCAGCTCGTATTTCATCTCGAAGCGCGCGGCGATCAGGCTGAACTTTTCGCTGATCTGGTCACGGGGCAGGGCAAAGCCGTTCAGCTCCCACTCCACGCGCATGAAAAACGCCTGCTCCTCGCCGTCGGTATGCTGTTCCAGATCGATGATATTCCCGTTGTGGCGCATCAGAAAATCGGTTACAGCGCAGACGATTCCCTGCCGGTCAGGGCAGGCGATCAGCAGAATAGCAGACGCTTCGTTTTTCATAGCCGGGATCCTCCGTAAATTGAGAACGAACTTTATAGACATTGCCCGCAAACACCAATAGGTTTTTGCGCATGAAAAACAACCTGAAAGTGCTGTTCGGAGTGTTTACCGCAACCCTTCTTCTGGTCGGCTGTTCCGTCCGGGAAAAGGAAGCCCCCGTGAAAAAAGAGCCGGAAATAGTAAAGGAAACAAAAACCATGATTCTGATGAAAACCACCAAAGGCGATATCAAACTCGAACTCGACAACGGAAAAGCCCCGAAAACCGTCGCCAACTTCCTCAAATATGTTGAAAGCGGACACTACACCGACACCATCTTCCATCGTGTTATAGGCAACTTCATGATTCAGGGCGGCGGCATGACGGCAAACATGAATCAGAAAAAAGCGCCGTACACGGTCGAAAACGAAGCCAATAACGGACTGAAAAACGTTCGCGGCTCCATCGCCATGGCCCGAACCTCCGACCCGCACAGCGCCGGCGCGCAGTTCTTCATCAACGTTGTCGACAACGGCTTCCTTGACTTCAAAGCACCGACCCAGCAGGGCTGGGGCTATTGCGTCTTCGGAAAAGTCGTCGAAGGTATGGACGTCGTTGATGCTATCCGCAATGTACCAACCGCCCCTGGCGACGTTCCAAAAGAAACCATCACCATCACCGAAGTCCAAATCGTCGAATAACGATTTGGAAAACTTGAATTTCTAAATTCGAAGCACGAAACAAATCTAAATGACAAAGCACGAAAATCCTAACAGGGTTTTGAAATTTTGAGTTTGGCAATTTTGAATTTGTTTCGGATTTCGACATTCGGATTTCGAATTTATGAACCCTAAACAGATAAAGTGTATCCTGAACTCCGGCCATCGCGCGGTGATCGTCACCGCCGGAGGCGGATCGGGTGCGCTCCATGCACTGCTCGGTACGCCCGGCGCATCGCGCTTCATTAGCGAAGCGCACGTGCCGTATTCTCCCGAAGCGCTCGAACGCTTTCTCGGCGAAAAAACAGAGCACGCTGTCTCCCCGGAAACAGCGGTTAAACTGGCTCAAGCCGCTTTCAAGTTCCCATGTTCAGATTTCAAGTTTCTTTCCATCTCCTGCACGGCCGCCTTGCAGACGGATCGTGAACGGAAGGGCGAAGACCGTGCGTTTATCTGCATCAAAACCGCCGAAATGGAAAAACTCTACTCACTCCATTTCTCAAAAACCTCCCGCGCGGAACAGGAAGCGCTTTTGAGCGACTGGCTGCTCGTTTTAATCGCACAAGCCGTCGGCGCGGAGCGCGGACTTATGCTTCCCGGCTCGTTCAATCCGGTTCATCAAGGACATCTTAATCTGCTGAAAGTCGCGGAGGAAATGACCGGACTGCGCGGAGTCTTTGAACTCTCCTGCGCCAACGTCGATAAGCCGGACACTGCGGAAGATGAATGTCTGCGCCGCATTGCCGCCATCAAAGACATTCCGGTTGCACTCACTCACGCACCGCGTTTCGTACAGAAGGTTGAGCTTTTTCCGAAAACCACCTTTGTTCTCGGGTACGACACCGCAGAACGTCTGATTGCTTATGCACAACCCGGCGAGTGGGAACTTTTCCAAACCTTGGCAAATTCCTTCCTTGTTGCCGGGCGGCATCACGGGGGACGGTTCCAATGTTTGGAAGATTTGGACTTACCCACCGGATTCGAGAAGCTTTTTCGAACCATTCCGGAATCCAGATTCCGGGAGGACATCTCTTCGACCGAGCTGCGGTAAACGTTGCCCGCTATACGGTGCCGAGATTGACATTCTATCGGCGAATAGTTACAAGGAGTCCCATGAATATAAAAGTATTACAACTGGTAATCATCATATTTATATCTTCGTTCCATGTTTTCGCGGATATTATCCTGGATAATACGGCGGATGGTACCGCTTCACTTTCAGCGAGTCTGGGGTCGATTACCCAGAACAATTTTCAGGCAAAGGTTTTTACAACTCCTTCAAGCGGAATCTGGACTTTGGATGTCCTGAAAATGAGCTTGTACAATACGTCCGGGTCGTATTCGTCAAGCATTACAATCGAACTGACAGAAGTAGATGGTTCATTGAATCCGAGTGGTTTAGCGATTGTTTCAGAGAATTTTTATGTAGAGCTGACCACCACACCGGAGTACTACGATTTTGATCTGAATAATTCTCTTTGGGAATTATCTGAGTCATATACTTATGCACTCGTCTTCAGCGCTTCTGCCGCCGGAACAACCTCCTGGACAAAAACAGACAACGCATATACCACGTCAAACGGGTTTACGTTTGATGCAACCCGCCGTTCAACAGACGGTGGTTCCAGCTGGAGTGAAAACAGTTATACCAACGGATTGCAGATTATAGCGGTTCCGGAACCCGCCACATCGGGCATGCTATTTTTCGGATTGGGCATCAGTCTGGGGGTACATCATCTGCGCCGTCGGATGAGCCATTAAACTTCGCTTATTTTGCGGTGTCGTTACACTTTTTTCCAGAGTCCTGATTTTTTTCGCTATACTTTCCTCCCTATGAAAAAGCATCCGGCATTTCATCGCACCGAACTGCTTATCGGTGAAGCAGCGCTGAAGAAACTTGCGGAAACGCGCGTGATTCTCTTCGGTGTCGGCGGCGTCGGCAGCTGGTGCGCCGAAGCATTGATCCGTTCCGGCGTCGGTCATCTGACGATTGTCGATAACGATGTGATTTGCGTGACGAATATCAACCGCCAGCTTCAGGCCACGGCGAAGAATGTTGGCAAATCAAAGGTCGAGGCGCTGAAGGTGCGCCTTCTCGAAATTCATCCGGACGCGGAAATCACCACGTTACAGAAAGTTTATAATCATGAGACGCGCAGAGAGTTTAATCTGGCCGGCTATGATTACGTCATTGACGCCATCGACAGTCTGTCGCACAAAGTCGATCTGACCGCCTCGGCAATGGAAGCGGGCGTAAAACTTTTTTCAGCGATGGGTGCGGCCAACAAGCTGGATGCGACGACAATTCGTGTGGATTCGATCTGGAAATCGCAAGGGTGCCGCTTGGCGAAATTCGTCCGCAAGCGGCTGCGCCAGCGCGGCGCGACGGGCGACTGCCTGTGCGTTTATTCCGAAGAGCTTCTGCCTGTGGCGGATGTTAAGCCGCCGGACGGAGAAGGCGATGCATGGAGTGAAAACAAGGCACAGATCAACGGCTCAATGGTACATATCACCGGCGCGTTCGGTTTCAATCTCGCCGGACTGGTTGTACAGGATGTGGTTCGAACTATGTCTCTACGCTGATCCGGTGGGCGCAGCGGAAGGTTTCGCCTGCTGGAAGTTTTAAGATTCCCGGTTTGTTCATGATGTCGCCGTAAGGCTGGTCGGGGTCTACATAGCCGTACCAGGGCTCGATGCAGACGAATGGTGCGCCCGGCTTTGCCCAGATTCCAAGTTCTGGAAACCCGGCAAATTCCACAGTCAGGCGGCGCAGGCTGTTTTTTGCGCCGAGCGTGATCTTGTCTGATTGCGCATCCATAAAAATCAGTGCGTCGCGGTCGAACAGCGTTTTGCTGAGCGGAAGAATTTTTGTGTCGTTCATGACGGGCGCGGTTTGATCTGTCAGCAAACCTTTATTGCCGAGCAACCAGGTGTCCAGCGTTTCGGTTTTTTCAAACTCCAGAAAACAGTTATCGATCGGTTCGTACAAATTGAATGCCGGATGCGCACCAATCGAGAAAGGCATAAGGGAAGAGCCCGTATTGCGTACTGCGTATTCAATGCCCAAGCGGTTTCCGCTCAGGCGGTAGGTGATTGTCAGCGAAAATTCAAATGGGTAACAGGCGCGGGTTTCGGCGGTCGGCAGAAGCTGAAAGGCGAGAGAACTTTCGCTTTGTTCGATCAAGCTAAAATCCATATCGCGCGCAAAGCCGTGTTGCGGCAGTTCATAGGTTTTTCCGTCCAGTTCGTAGCGTCCGTCGCGCAGTTTTCCAACCATTGGAAAAAGAACCGGAGCATGACGATTCCAGATTGCCGGGTCGGCCTGCCAGACATACTCCGTGCCGTCTGCACTCTGGATGCTGCACAGCTCGGCACCGCAGGATTTCACGCTGACCGTTAACTGTTTGTTGGAAATCGAATTCATGCTTCTTCTCCGTTGTTTAATGTGGTTATTAAAAGCGACCAGAAACACAGGACAATGTTGAAAAGCGGAAACTGCAAAGCCAGCGGCAGGCTGTAAATAATTGCGACCGCCGGAATCCATACACCCCAGAGAGCGATCAGGATGGACGGGATATTCCGGGTGATGATTTTCCTGGAGAACGCGTTCTTTGCAGCCCGGAATGAAAAATCATGTTCTTTCCAATGCATGGCAAAGGCGGTGAAGGGCGCCGACCAGAGCACGCTGAAAACAAACTGATCGACCAGTACTTTTTTAATAATTGTTGCTGCATCATTCTGGTCGCCGAAAAGAACGGCCTGGCCTTTGTATAAAGCATCAATGCTCAGACCCAGTACGGCCCAGAACCCCAGCATAAACAGCAGATGCGGAATACGTCGTCCTTGCGGGATTTCTTTACGGATCAACAGAAATAAAAATGGAATCAATCCGCCGAAAAAGGCCGTTGATAAAGCCGGGAAGAAAAGCCCCATCCGCTGTTTAATCTCCGGGATCTTTAGCAGGAAATTTCGCGTTGCCGGATTGAAGTAATAAAGCAGAACCAGGGTCAGTGCGAAACTTTGCAGAAGAATACCCGGACAGAAATTTTTTCTGGCAGCGTCAAACCCGTTTTTAAAAATAGTGTGCATAAGGCGTGGGTTGTAATCTACCGCAAAGCCCTTGACGATTAAAAAGCACCGGCATTTCCCTAAAGAGTCTGAGATTGTTGGGCGGCTTTGCGTCTTTGCGAGAAAATCGAAATTTCCAGGGTTTGGAAAGTTACGGAAAGGTCGCCGGCAGTGGTGCCGAGCACATGCAGTCTCTGCCACGTCACCTGATTCATCCAGTTGCGGATGTCGTCCGCCAGACCGGGCTCGCGCGACGCGGGCAGGGTGGTTTCAACCAGATAATCGACATTCTTCAAAACGTAGGCCGTGTAGCGCGAACGCATCAGCGCCTCCGCCGTCCTCCCGCACGGGCATTCGATCGGGTTCATAAGGCTGACTTTGCTTCGCGCGTCAATGCGAGTTCAATTCGCAGTGCCGAGAGTGTATCCGAACAGGCGGAGCTTGGAGATCATGAGGGTGTTCAGGTTTGGTAGATCCTGCGGATAAATTGAAATCAGACGCTTGCCTTCCTGCTGATAGAGCATCTGCTTTTTGTACATACTCATTTTGTATTGCGGCGTGTCCATGCCCCAGTATTCAACATAAACATCCAGTTCCGGCAGATAAAAGTCGGGGCGGATCTGAAACTCACCGATGATGCGGTATTTGGCGTCGTAGCGATAAGTCAGCCCGTGCGCGGTCAGCCAGTTGGCAATCCGGCGTTCCCCGTCGGACTGAACGACGGTTCCGTCTTCAGCAGTGATCGTTTTGTTCAGCTCGACCTGCGTTTCAAAGTTGCGCCGTTCCAGAAAAATTTCATCAAAGCAGCGGTCGCAAAAGACGCGCTGAAACGCCTGATTGGAGCGGGAGAACTCCTCGGCGGTTGTTTGCGCATGGCATCGCTGACAGCGATGCACGGCGGAGGCTTCGGCAATGCGCAGCGCTTCTTCAATAAACTCGAACGCCGCGGCGGCATCGCGGCGGATATATTCTTTTTCCGCTGAATTAACGGCCATGTCGCGCAGATCGCCGAGCCATGTTTTCGAGGCGCATCCGTACGCCTTGAGCGCTTTGATGGCATATTGCCGGGTTTGCGTGTGCGGATCGCGCAGCGCGACCGGGCCGAGTGCGGCAACGGCTCTGGCCTGATCGACACCCATCCACGCCAGCTTGCCGAGGGCAGAAGCACTCAGCCGCCGAACATTGGCAGAGGAAGATTTCAGTAACTCAAACAACTCGTCGAACGCCGCCGTGTTGCCTTCGCGTCCAATAGCCACCGCCCGATCTGAAAGTTTCTTTTCGAGCTGTCGGTCCATCGGATTTTTCACCGTCGTTCTCCCTGCTTCAACGCGCGCCAGCAAAGTCAGTCAGCGCAGCATCCAACGCATCGGGGTTGCGGCCGCCGGCCTGGGCGCGGTCGGGTTTTCCGCCGCCTCCGCCTCCGCACTGTTTGGCGATGGTGCCGACGATCTTTCCAGCGTTCTTTCCGGCTTTAACGAGGTCGGGTGTAACGGCGCAGACGAGCGCGACTTTACCTTCTGATGTTCCGCCGAGGATGGCGACGGTGCTCTGCAGTTTGGGCTGGAGCGCGTCCATGACGG
>JBAYVX010000010.1:0-16787 GCA_041674365.1 Kiritimatiellales bacterium
CCGAGGCCGGCTCTTTTCAACCAGGATGATCTGATAAAATTGAGGACAGAGAAAGGCGTTTGCAGCCTGATGCCCGGTATTACCGGCTGGGCGCAGACGCATGGCCGCGACGAAATCCCGATTCCGTTAAAAGTGGATATGGATGAGTATTATCTGATCTATCAATCCTTCGGACTGGACATGCAGATTCTTTGGCTCTCTTTGAAACAGGCTTTTTCCGGGAAAAATGTATCGCACTGAGAAACAGTGCAAACATGGGAATATCCCCTCAGAACCCTGTTTTACAGGGGATACTGTTCACAATCTTTTCTCTCAAGGCTTTCTTAAAGTCTCTGTGTGCACTATTCTCTCAGCTCGTTGACGCGGGGTGGCTCCCTCTATGAAGAATAAAAAAGGTTGCAATATGGTTAAAATAGCAGTCAGACGGATGGGGTGGTATATCAATAATGCACTTCATGAAATGACGGTATTACGCCGTGTACTGAAAGTGCTGTGGCATCTTACTGGCGTGGTCGCAACCTATTGGATGGCGTTTCTGCTCCGGTTTGACGGCGCGGTTCCTTTTGAATTTATGCAGATTTTTCTGCACACGCTTCCCGTGTTGTTTGTGATTTGTCTGCTTTCGTTTCTGGTATTCCGCCTTTTTTCCGACGTATGGAGTTATTTTAGTGTAGATGATTTGGTGCGTTTAATTTCTTCTGTGACGGTGGCAACCGGTGTATTTGCTTTAATTATTTATTCTCTACCGGGGCAAGATGCTCATGTCCCGCGATCGGTAGTGGTTCTGGAGTTCATTTTGCTTAATTTATGGCTGGGTGGCGGTCGGCTGGGAGCCCGCTATATGCGGCGGTTTCAGGGTGATTTGCCGGAGCGTAATGAAACGGGGCTGGAGAGAATGTTGTTGGTCGGCACACTGGCTGAGGCGGATATGGTGATCCGCGAGTCGAAGCAGAAGGGACTCGGCCAGATCGTCGGGGTGGTGGGTGACGATGCCGGCAATCAGAATGTATTTTTACACGGCGTTCGGGTATTCCATCGCAAAATGGAAGCGGTTGGAGAACTGGCCCTGCAGCTGAGACCGGACAGTATTTTGATTCTTCCTCCGTATAACCGTCCCCGGCAGATTAATAAAGTAATGGGAAATGTTGCCGCAGCCGGTGTGACCTGTAAATTTCGGACGATTCCTTCTCTTGGAGAGTTGGCATCCGGGCATCTTACGGCTTCTTCAATCCGCAGTGTCGGGATTGAAGATTTGCTTGCGCGTGGCGAAATCAGTCTGGATCGCACGGATGTCCGCCGGTTTCTCAAAGGGAAAAAGGTGATGATTACCGGAGCGGGCGGGAGCATTGGATCGGAACTGTCGCGACAGATCGCGGGATATGAGCCGGAAGCTCTGGTGTTGTTTGAACAGTCTGAATTCGGACTGTATACCATCGAACAGGAACTCCAGTCTAAATACCCCAATCTCCGGCTGATTGCTGTTGCCGGGGATGTGCGCCGCGAGGATGCCGTCAGGCGGGCGATCCGGGCGGTCGGAAAGATAGATGTAATTTATCATGCCGCCGCTTACAAACATGTTCCTCTGATGGAAAAAAACGTGGCGGCCTGCTTCCGAACCAATGTGCTGGGAACCGCCTGTTTAGCCCGTATTGCCGTAGAAAGCGGGGTGGATCGCTTCGTGATGATTTCTTCCGATAAAGCAGTGCGTCCGACCAGTATTATGGGGGCGACCAAGCGCATTGCCGAACGGGTGATCAATGAAATGGAGTGCGGTAGCACCACATTTGTTTCGGTTCGGTTTGGTAATGTCCTCGGCAGTAGTGGCAGTGTAGTTCCGCTTTTTAAACGGCAGATCGCAGCGGGCGGTCCGGTTACGGTGACCAGTCCCAATATGCGCCGTTTTTTTATGACGATTCCTGAGGCTGTCGATTTAGTTTTGCAGGCCGCAACCATCGGACGGAACCGGGAAATTATGGTGTTGGAAATGGGCGAGGAGATCAAAATTATTGATTTAGCCCGGCGGCTGATTGAGTTGTCGGGGCTGAAGCCGGATGAGGACATAAAAATTGAAATGACCGGCCTGCGTCCCGGCGAAAAGGAATATGAAGAAGTTATTACCGAAGATGAAAATGTGGTAAAAACCTCTTACGAGAAAATCTGGGTGATGACCAAAAACGCTGAATACCCGACGGCACCCCCGATTGATCTTGAAAAGCTTGATACCCTGATTTTCGCGGACGACACAGACCGGCTTCGCGCGCTTGCCGCCTGCTATGTTCCGGAAAACTGTTTTTGCCGGAACCCATCATCGGACGAGTAGTCTATGAGAATCGGTTTTTTTATTCTGGCTCTGATGTATTCGGCTCTGATTGTTTTTCTTTCGTCTCTGCCCGATCTGACACCGCCGGATATCGGCATCAAGCTCAGCGATAAACTGATACACTTTGCTGAGTATGTAATTTTTGCTTTTCTCTGGGGTCTGGCTTTGTGGCGCAACCGGGCTCCGGGATTGCCAGCTCTCTTAATTTTTATTATCAGCGGGCTTCTGTTTGCCGTCTCAGACGAGTTCCATCAGTCCTTCGTTCCCGGACGGGATGCCGATGTTCGGGACTTTCTTGCCGATGCCGGCGGAATCATAACAGTGATATTGTTTTTTTTAATTCGCCGAAGACCGGCGGTTTTACAGACAGAACCATAAGGGCGGATTGTGTGACGGACGCAAAGCGCAGACATTTTTTTTGGGGGCGGCAGATGCTGAATGCGGCGGCGCTTTGCATTAGCGATTCGCTGGTGCTGCTCGCAGGGCTTTACCTGGGCAACTGGATTATCTATCTGATTCACGGAATCCCGGTTTCCATCCATTATGCTTTGGCGGTTATTCCCGTTTGGTGTGTCGGAGCGGTGATTACGCGCACATCTCCGGCATGGGGGTTAGGTGCGGTCGAGGAGCTGCGAAGGATTCAGCAGCTGTTGCTGGCCGTCTTTGCGTTGGCGGGCATCGCGGTTTTCCTGAGTCGGGGGATCATTCCCAGTCGTATCGTTTATCTCTTTTCATATCTGTTCAGTGCGGTTTTTATTCCTCTGGCTCGTATTCCGGTCAAGAAGATGCTTTTGGCTGTAGGCCAGTGGGGTTGTCCAACGGTTTTATATGGCAGCGCCCGGCAGGTAGCCGGAGTCATTGAAACCTTTCGGAGCAATCCGTTTCTCGGCTATATGCCTTATGGGATTTTTACAGAGGATCCCGTTGTCGACGGGCATTTACTGGGCATTCCAGTGCTGGGAGGGCTCGCCGGACGGAGCGCGGAAGCTTCTGTGGCCGTTGTTCCGGTTGCCTTTGCGGAAGGGCTCTCGTTGTCTGAAGGATTCGATCGGGTTTTTTCCGGTTATCAGCGCGTAGTGCTTCTGCCCGACATCAAAGAGGATGTTTTTCTATGGGCGGTTCCCCGTACACTGGGAAGTCTGATCGGTCTCGAAGTTACCAGTAATCTGCTCAACTCCACCGCCCGTACGTTTAAGCGGGGGCTGGATATTCTTCTGATTGTTGTTGCGGCTCCGGTTTGGGTGCCTCTTTTGGTACTGCTTGCCCTGTTGGTTCTGCTTGTTGACAGACAGAATCCGTTTTTTCTTCAGCATCGGATCGGTAAAGCCAACCGCCCGTTTTGCTCCGTTAAATTCCGCACAATGCGGGCCGATGCCGAAAAAAAACTGGAACAGACATTGGCCGCCGATGATGCACTGCGGCATGAATGGACGCAGAATTGCAAACTTCGCAACGATCCGCGTGTGACACGTATGGGACGGATTCTGCGCCGTACCTCCCTTGATGAATTGCCGCAGGTATTTAATGTTTTTTGCGGACAAATGTCGTTGGTTGGGCCGCGTCCTTTGCCAGACTATCATCATGAGAAACTTGCGGAATCAGCCCGTACTCCGCGCAGTCGTGTCCGGCCCGGCATAACTGGCCTCTGGCAGGTTTCAGGCCGCAGTGAAAGCGGTACAGCCGGTATGGAGAAATGGGACACGTATTATGTCCGCAACTGGTCAATCTGGCTCGACATCATCATTCTTGCCCGTACGTTTCTCGCTGTCATTAGAGGCGAAGGGGCGTATTAGCACTCTTAACTTATTACCATGATCGATGGCTCAGATTCTTGGTGCAGATGAGTATAGATATGAATCATACTGAAAAATTCACGGCTTTCGTTCTGGTGATCGCCACGATCGTTTCTGCCTTTCTCTATGGCGTTTGGGAAGATAAAGTGACGCTCTATGCGCCGCTGCTGATGCTGGTGTATCTGGCGGTCGCAGCTTGGGTGGCGAGTGGCGTGTGGCGACAGTCGGGGCGTGAGGAGAACGCAGAGCGAAAACCATTTTCATCTTTCATCTTTCATCTTTCATCTTTCCAAACGCCGCCCGGCGGCGTTTGTCTCCTCCTCTTCTGGCTCTACAGCGCGGCGATGATTCCGTTTTCGGTACTTCCATACGAAGCCAAGATCAGCACCTTGCGTTTTGGTTGCTATCTTTTAACGTACTGGGTGTCCGCGAATATTCTGTCGCGTTTTTCTTACCGCAAAGCCGTCTGGACAACACTGTTTGTTGCCCTTGTGTTGGTTGCTCTCTACAGTCTGGTGCAGCACAAGGTGGCACCCCAATGCCTGCTTTGGACTGAGCGCTATACGGATGGTTGGGAGAAAGGACGGCTGGGAGGAACCTATATTTGTCCGAATCACATTGCGCATCTCTTTCAGATGTGGATTCCGCTTTGCCTGGTCTTTCTTTTTCTCCCGCAGTTCGGTTGGTTCTGGCGGATTTGCTTTGCTTATGCGCTGCCGCTTTTCATTCTGCTGATTTATAAAACCCAGTCCCGTGCAGGGCTCCTTGGTGCTGTTGCCGCAGTCGGTGTAACCTCGCTGTTTCTGGTTCTGCGCAAAAGCAGACGGGCTTTCATGATCGCCTTGCTGGTGGTTCCGCTTTTATGTGTTGGCGTAGTCGGTTCTCTTTGGGTCGGGTCAGCCGTATTCCGTGACCGCATGGAGCCGGCGGTGAAAGTGGTTTCACTCTGCTTGGCGGGGGATTTGGAGGCAGCGGCTTCTATCGATTTTCGCCCAATGACGTGGCTGGACACCCTGACGATGATCAAAGCCCGGCCAGTTTTCGGATTTGGTCCGGGGAATTATAGCTTAACGTATGAAGATTATCGAACACGGTTCACGGGTCTCCGTATTGGAACGGTTCATGCGCATAACGAATACTTGGAACTGATTGCCGAGTATGGATTAATGGGAGCTGTGCTGGTGCTATGGGCACTGATCAGTATTTCTGTACAAATGATCCGTTTTATTCGTACCTCACCGCGGCCTTATCATGCGCTGCCAGCTGCGGCGCTGCTCGGCGCACTGGCCGGAACCGCCGTGCACGGATTCTTTGACTTCGAACTGCGCATCTTTCCCAATGCGATGATGCTTGCTCTTCTCGCGGGTTGCGCGGTTGCGCCATTGGTGCAGACCGGAAGACTGAAGACTGAAAACGGAGGACAGAAACCGGAGGAGGGAAGGCAAAGGGCGGAAGGCGGAGGAGAGGTGGAGAATGGGTAATAGAATAGAGTCATTCGAGGATTTAGAAGTATATCAGCTGGCCTTAGAGCTGCAACAGGAGGTGTTTGAGCCATCTAAAATATTTCCGTCCGAAGAGCGGTATTCATTGACCGATCAGGTCAGACGCTCTTCCAGGTCTATTGGAGCAAATATCAGTGAGGCGTGGAGTAAACGACGTTACCCGGTTCATTTTGTAAGCAAGCTGAGCGATTCGGACGGAGAGCAGAATGAAACCCGGCATTGGCTAAGGTCAGCTTTCCTGTGCAAATATATTTCAGAGTCGAAGTTTAATATGCTGGTTGAGAAGTGCAAAACAACCGGGCGTAAACTCGGCAATATGATGCAGCATCCTGAAAAGTGGATTCCAAAGGAATGCCGGTAGCTTTATGTCTAGAAAAAAACAGTCTTCAGTCATCCGTTTTCGGTCTTCGATCCTCCAATCAGTCTTCCGTCTTCTGTTTTCCGTCCTTCTGCTGCTCGCAGCAGTCTGGTCCGTGCAGGTGATGACGTCAGCGTGGATTTGCGCCCGGGGTGATCAGCTGTTGCAGAAGCTGAATTTTACGACCGCCGAGCGTTACTATAACGTTGCAGAACGGATCGATCCGCAGAATTGGCTGGCGCAGATGGGTTTCGGGCAGGTCTATTATCATAACCGCTACTATGAGTTGGATCCGGTTCTTAAGCGCGAATGGGCGCTTAAAGAACAGGCTGCTTATGCGGCGGCATACCGGATCAACTCGAAAAAAGAGGAAGTGATTTACGGAATAGGCCGCGCCGAACTGTTCCTCGGAAACCGGGATCAAGGGCTTGATTATCTGCGGCAGGCGGCGAACTACAAACGCTTCAACGACTTTTACTGGCGCAAGCTCGGCATAGAATTGCGCAAGGCCGGGCTTTATGAAGAATCCCTGAGTGCATTCGAATATGCACAGAAGCTGGACGGCTCAAATAAAACAGTTAAGCGGAATATCCAGTGGTTAAAGAAAACCCATCCGGAAGGCAGATGAAAATCCTCCTGATTTTCGAGCCTTTTTCCGGTGGACACCGCGCAAACTTTATCCGTTGGCTGAAAGCGGCCGTCCCGGAGTATTCCGCCTGCCGGTTCGCCTTTTTTACTTTTGAAAACCTTTCGGGAGAGGACGCCATCCGGCTTGCGGCCGCCGGGCGCTGGGAAAAGCAGCTGATGCTCTATCGGCTGTTCCGCGCGGCCTGCCGGAAATACAATCCGGATCACGTATTGATTCTCGAACTCACTCATCTGGAATTTCCGCTGGCCTTGTTCGGCTCGCCGGTTCCGGTTTCTGCTATTCTGTTCGTGCAGTATCCGGAACTGCCGCGCGGCCTCAAATTTTTTTCCAAACATTGGAAAACCGCGTTGTTGCTGCGTCGTACGCCGGTCAAAAATCTCTTCCTGCTGAACGGCGAACACAGTTGCAACTGGTTAAAAGAACGGTTTGGATCGTTCACCCGGTTTATTCCGGTTCCGGATCCGGCGCCTGATACAGATCCCGATCCGGAATTTGCGATGCGCGATTCATACGGAATCGACTTAAGCCGAAGGATATTTCTTTTTTTCGGTGCGATCTCTCCGCGCAAGGGAGCGGACGTGCTGATTAATGCGTTACATCTGCTTCCTCCCAAGACGGCGGCGAAAAGCACTTTTCTTTTCTGCGGCGAGCCGGAGCAGCATTACCGGAAAACTTTTGAAAAATCTGTCGCACGGTTGCGCGCCGGCCGGCCGGATATCAAGCTGAATATCGAAGATCGCTTTGTATCGGATCAACGCATGATGGCGCTGTTTGAACAATCCGACGTAGTCTTGATGCCGTATATCCGCCCCGAATACTCAAGCGGTATTCTTGCGCTGGCCGCTAAGGCCTGCGCCCCGGTCATTGGTCCTGACTCGGGATTACTTGGCCGGCTGATCCGGCAGAACGGGCTTGGCGCGGTATGTTCCGTTTCGCCGGAGGCGCTGGCTAAACGCATCGCAGAAGGGGTGCAGCATCTTCCGTCCGTCGATGAATCAAAGCGCAGTGAGTTTGTAAAAAAGAGCTGCCCGGAACAATTTTCTCAGATCATTCTGAATGCCGTTTGCTATGAATGCTGAAAAATATCATCCCTCATTACGTCCGCTGGAAGAGGCCTGCCGTTTGGCGCAAAGCGGCTGGTATTGCATCCCGAATCCACTTGTAGGACGGGGGGGCGAAAACTCTTTGTTGTGGAAGACTGGAATTCTTCTGCGGCATATGGCACTGGTTTTCCGCTGTTGGAAGGCGATTTCATGCCGCCATATTCAGGTGCGGGAATTTTCAACACTTCCGCTTCTTTTTGTTTTCCCTTTGCTCTGGCCGCTGCGTAATAAACTTTATTTCCTGATTCATCATAACCTGCAATGGGCAATCCGCAGCCGGATCGAGCGTTTCGGAATGCTGACTCTGGCGCGAGTCGGCGCACGCTGGGCGATTTTTGAAACTCAGGATTTTCCAATGTTTGGAAAAATCTGTGTGCCTTCGCCGCGCAATCTGGTACTTCCGCATCCTGTTCCCGAAAAATTTTCCAAACATTGGAAAAAGAATGGCTCGCCCATGATTGGTGTGGCGGGGTATTACCGCCCGGAGAAGGGAGTGGATGAATTACTGCGTCTGCTGACAAAACATTTTCCCGACTGCGAAATCGTGGCCGGCGTTCCGAATCCGGAGGCGGTGAATATTCCGTCCGTGACAGTGCTTGATACCACTTCGGATGAATCTTATCGCCGAATGCTGGCCCGTTGCGACGTGCTCGTGCAGAACGGCGCGCGGGACAGCTATTTTTACCGTGCGTCCGGTGTAATCGCCGATGCGGCGGCCTGCGGCACCGCAGTCGTCGTTCCGGATTATCCTCTTTTAAGACAACAGGTCACAGTTCCTGTTTCGATTGGAGAAGTTTTCCAAGGGTTGGGCCCGAAGCGTAGCGAGAGTGCTTTTGGGTATTCCCAAAAGAAACGACACGAAGGGGAGTGGCAACAAATGCCCGAAGCGGTTCGCTGTGCAGTTGAAAAAACACGTACCGGACAGTACAACTTTAATGCTTATTGCGCGGCCCGCTCTGCACAGGCGCTGGCGGATTGTTTGGATGAATTCAGCCGGAGGCAGGATGGATAAAGTCAATATTCTAGGCATCAACGTGGATGTAATCGATCGTCCGCAACTGCTGGCTGAAATTGACCGGCTGGTCGCCGCGCAGCGGCCCGCATTGGTGAACAACGTCAATGTGCATGCCTGCAATATTGCTTATGCCGATTTGGAGTTCCGCAACATCCTTAATGAGTCGGACGTGGTGTTCTGTGACGGCTTTGGTGTCAAGCTGGGTGCCCGGCTGCTCGGGAAAACTCTTGGACCGCGCATGACGCCGCCGGATTGGATTGATGAGATTTTTAAATTGTGCGTTCAGCGCCGGTACTGTTTGTATTTTCTAGGCGATACCGAGGAGGTTGTTCAATTGTTTGCCCGGCAGGTGAAAGAAAAATACCCGGCGCTTAGGATTGTCGGTCAGCACGATGGTTTTTTTGCGCCGGATAGTGAGACAAACCATCGGCACATGAATGAAATTCAGCGGTTGGGGCCGGATATTATCCTTACCGGCATGGGCATGCCTCGCCAGGAAAAGTGGGCGTGGCAGGCCAGAAAGAGACTGGGTAAAGGTGTGATTATTGCAACCGGCGCATTGTTCCGGTGGTACACCGGAACTGAAAAACGTGCCCCGCGCTGGATGACTCAGACGGGCTTTGAGTGGCTTGCCCGACTGGTCGTTTCTCCACGTAAACATTTTAAACGATATGTCGTCGGCCTGCCGCTTTTCTTCTTCCGTATTTTCAAACAACGGTTCGGAAGGACTTCGGAATGAACCGCAAGCTTAAGCCGATTCTGTTTTTTGCCGCGATACTCGGTTTT
Organism: Kiritimatiellales bacterium; assembly: GCA_041674365.1. Lineage (GTDB taxonomy): Bacteria > Verrucomicrobiota > Kiritimatiellia > Kiritimatiellales > Tichowtungiaceae > Tichowtungia. The sequence goes on from JBAYVX010000010.1 coordinate 9,527, forward strand.
TTCCTGCTGACGGTACCGGCCAATCACAGCGAAGCGGAAGATGCTTACTTTTATGCCCGCATGGCGGAGCAGGGGGCATGGCCCGGACTGTTCCATATGCACCATCTGATCTATTTGCCGCTGATGCGGATGATTTTCCGGGCTGTGCAGCTCGTCGGGTACAACGGGCGGGCGTTTCCTGTTCTGACCGGCGTCAGCATGATCTGCGGCGCTCTCACCGTCTGTCTTTTTGCCGTGCTGCTGCAGCGAATGAATGTGAAGAAGAATCTGGCGTGGTTGTTTGCCGGATCCCTTCTGTTTTCTTATGGCTTTTGGCGCTACAGTACTACAGTGGAAATTTATACACCTGCCGCTGCGCTTTCCTTGTTGGCATTTTATTGTGCAGTCCGATCCACAGACCGACCGTTTTTCTGGGGCAGTGTGTTGGCTGGAAGTCTTGCCCTTTTGCTGCATCTCGTCACGATTTCAGCGGTTCTTTTGGCCGTTCCTTTGTTTTACCTGCTTCGCCGACAGAAGATTCAGGCTGCGCTGTATATATTGATTGTGCTGCTGATAACAGGTGCCGGATATGGACTGGTTTTTGGTTGCGGCATCCGGCCTGAGGTTTTTAACGACGCTCTGGTGCAACGCGGAACGTTGTTGAATCTACAGACTTGGATCAGTGCTTTGATTGCATGGGGGCAAACGGTCTTTTCCGGCAATTTTCTTTTCAGCATACCGTTCGCCTCCCAACAGATTGTGCGGTTACTTCCGTTCCAAATGTTGCAGGAGGAGTTGTTCATGGGGCGGCAGGCACCGTTTTGGGTTCCGGTTGTCGCGCCCGTTACTTTCGGTCTGGCTATCGGTCTGGCGGTGGGACTTTTCTGTGTCGTGTTGCGCCACATGAAACAAATGATGGCGAATCGGTTCGTAGCTTTTATTTCTGTTTTAGTCTGGTTCGCAGGCGCAGCAGCGATGGCTCTTTGTTCCGAACCCGCCAACCCAGAGATGTGGATTTGCGTTTTGCCGCCGTTCTGGCTTCTGTCCGGGCTGGCTTGGAATGCCGTGCCGGAGAGCCGGTGCTCACGCTGGATGCCTTTCGCGCTGGCGGCGGTTCTGCTGCTGCATAACTGGGCGGGGGGTATGAGTCTTGTAAAAAGTCCTGAGGGGGATTATTGCCAGCAGAAAGGCGCATGGATTATAGAGCAGGCTGGGCCTGAAGACCTGATTCTTACGGCGGACTCTCACAGCTTTGTAACGTTTCTGCAATATCATACACCAGCTTGTGTTTTGGATTCAAAATTTGCGAACGAAGATCAATGGCGGATGTTGCAATTACGAACAGCTGGGCGGACGTTTGTCTTCAGCGATGTCATCGAACTTCTTCCTCCGGTGGCTGGCCGTCTTCCCATTTCGGTTGAGCGCATACAGAGGCTTGGTGCAGTTCTTAAGTCAGACCTTCAGAGCGTGCATCAGGATATGTTCGGAACCGTTTATCAATGGATATCTCCTTAAGGTATCAAAGAGATCTGGCCAACAAAAAATTCTGTTGATTTACGGGCTGGAGTGGTAAACTTCTGAGCTAATTGAGAATTTTTTATGCAGAATCAGTCGTCTATTAAGGTTTGGAGTGAGCGCTGGCGGCTTGGTGCGTTGACTGTACCGGAGTTGGTGCAGATCGGACTGGCTTCCGTGATTGTCGGCCTGTTGTTCATGATGTTCCACATGCTGGGAAATACCGTCGAAAATGTTAACAGCCGATCCGCTTTTCAATGGATGTTTTCCCGCTGGCACGACACGATTTCTTTCGGAGCAGACTATTCACATGGATATTTCATTCCTTTCGTGAGTCTCGGCGTGGTCTGGTATAAGCGAAAAGAAATTTTTTCGGTCGATATACGCACAGACTGGCGCGGATTGGGCGTGGTGATTGCCGCTCTTTTTCTGCATTGGGTCGGAGCCAAAATGCAACAGACCCGGGTTTCTTTGATGAGTCTTGTTTTGCTGATATGGGGACTTCCGTTCTATCTGTTCGGCTGGCAGTTGGCCAAGAAACTGATTTTCCCCTGTTCCTACCTGATTTTCTGCATCCCGTTGAACTTTATGGATGTACTGGCCTTTCCCTTGCGTATTTTCTCTACCAAGCTGGCTACCGCGATGCTGAATGGCATTGGTATCGGTGCAATTCGGTCTGGTACCGCCATTTATTCCAATGTGGCAGGCGGCTTTGAGTTTGATGTGGCCGACCCGTGCAGCGGGTTGCGTTCCCTTCTTGCTATGACAGCACTGACGGCTGTTTATGCTTACTTTACCCAGCGCACTCTTGTCCGCAAATGGGTTCTGTTTATGGCTTCGATACCATTGGCGGTTATCGGAAATATTGCCCGTATCGTGACTGTGGCCATTGTGGCAGAGGCGTTTGGCGGAAAACTGGCGCTTGGTCTTTACCATGATTATTCCGGCTATATTCTGTTCACTGCGGCGATCAGTATGATGGTGGTCGTTGGGAGCGTGTTGAATCTCGAATTCAGTGAGGTGATGAAAAAATGCAAATCCGTACTTTTACGCCACACCTAGTAATCATCGGGTTAATGATTATTACCGCGCTGGCATTGGCCTTTACGGTGGATGTTAGCTTGAACGACCAGCCGGGCGTTCGTACGGAGCTGCCTAGAACCCTTGATAACGGCTGGGTCGGCGACGAACTGCGCTATTCGCATGATCCGGAAAACCCGAAACAATACCGGGCTAGCGAACTGGAATTACCGGACATTGATCCGGTTACCGGTGAAAAACTGTTTACCATGAGTCTGGCAGAATACGACGCGCTTCCGCAGGACACGAAATTTGTTAAATCGATCTATACAAACGATACCGCCAATCAGGTGTTTGTTTCCATTGTGCTGTCCGGGAAAGAGCGAAACAGTATTCACCGTCCTCAGCGATGTCTTGTCGGACAGGGCAATACGATCATGAAGACCGACTATATGAAGATTCCTCTTGAAGGCCGCGAACCGCTTAAAGTTTGTGTCCTTGAGACGGTTCGCAACTACCGCGACAAAGACGGCGAGCGGAAAGCCCATCACGGCTACTACGCCTACTGGTTTGTTGGACAGGGGCGCGAAACCGCCAGTCATTATGAACGTATGTTCTGGCTCGCTTGGGACCGTATTGTGCACAGTGTCGCCCATAAGTGGGCATATATTGCTGTTTCCGGTGAACGTGGTATGGATGAAAACTCAGATGCCTACCGGCAGGAAATCACCAGCTTTGTTCAAAAGCTTTATCCGCACCTGCTGATCAACAAACAGGCTGAAGTTGACAAACCCTGATTTCCCTGTTTATGATCCCGCCGTCAATGAAACAAAAATTCAACAGCCTTGAACTCCTTCTGCTCGCCGGGGAAACCCTGCGGGAGTTCTGTGCTTGTTGATCTGACCCTCCAACAATGATTTTGCCGAACCTCTCCGCAGCCCGGAGAGGTTTTTTTATTTTCATGATGGGTTTAACAGAGAAAAAACAGTAAAGGAAAGAACAATGAAAACACCAAAGTACAAAGCGGCTGAGCCGTTTCAAATGCCGGATCGTCAATGGCCGTCGCGGACGCTGAGCGCCAGTCCCGTCTGGTGCTCCGTAGATCTGCGCGACGGCAATCAGGCGCTGCCCAATCCGATGGATCCCGATCAGAAACTGGAATACTTTCAGATGCTGTGCCGCATCGGCTTCAAAGAAATCGAAGCGGGGTTTCCATCCGCCAGTCAGGATGACTTCGACTTCTTCAGATGTCTGATCGAAGACAATCACATTCCCGACGATGTTTCCATCATGGGGCTGACGCAGTGCCGTCCACATCTGATCGACCGTACCTTTGAAGCGTTTAAAGGTGTCAAAAAAGGGATCGTACACGCCTACATCGCCACATCCGAACTGCACATGACAAACGTATTCGGGACAGATCAGAAAGGCACAATGAAAGCCGCGGTTGAAGCTACCCGCCGCATTCGTGCGCTGGCCGACACCCTGCCGGAAAGCGACATCCGCTATGAATTCTCGCCTGAAGAATTTACCGACACCGACCTGCCGTTTTGTCTGGAAATGTGTAAAGCCGTTTTCGACGCGTGGGGCAAAGCAACTCCGGAAAAACCGCTGATCCTGAACCTGCCCGCTACGGTCGAGCGCCGTCCGCCCAACCATTACGCCGACATGATCGAATGGTTCATCAAAAACTTTCCACACCGCGACTGCGTAAAAATTTCGCTGCACGCCCACAACGACCAGGGCATGGCCGTGGCCGCCACCGAGTTAGCTATGCTGGCTGGCGGCGATCGCGTCGAGGGCACACTGTTTGGACATGGCGAGCGCACCGGTAATGTGGATTTGGTTACCGTCGCTAATAATCTGTTCTCGCGCGGCATCGAAACCGGACTGGATTTCCGTCGTTTGGGTGAAATTGCTGTAACCGTCGAACGTCTGACCGGCATGCCGGTTTACTATCGCCAGCCATACGCCGGCGAGTATGCCTTCACGGCCTTCTCCGGATCGCATCAGGACGCCATCAACAAAGGCATCCACCGTCTGGAACAGGCCGCCAAAGCTTTCGGCATGAAGTGGAAGGTTCCGTACCTGCACGTCGATCCGGCAGATCTGGGCCGCAACTTCGAAAAACTGATCCGCATCAACTCGCAGTCCGGCAAAGGCGGCATCGCCTGGGTGCTGGAGCAGGACTACGGCATTCAGGTCCCCAAAGCCATGCAGCCCGAACTGCGCGAAGAGGTACAGACCTATAGCGAAACCGTTGGCCGCGAAATTTCCTCGGAAGAAGTTTATAACGTCTTCCGCGAAAAATTCGTCAATCCCGCCGGTCCATATGAACTGATCGGCTACTGGCCGCGCCCCGATGATAAAGACCCCACCTTCATCCATGGTGAGGTCCGTGTCCGCGTCAACGGCGTTGAAAAAACCGCCGTCGCCGACGGCAACGGACCGATCTCCGCCTTTGTCCATGCCATGCGCGGCATCGTCGGCATTGACTTCGGCGTCGACGACTACCACGAACAAGCTGTCGGCAAGGGCGCCGATGCACAGGCTATGGCCTATGTCCCGCTGAAGCTGGAAGGCAACGGTGTCGTCTTTGGTGTCGGCTCTGATTCCAACATCGACCAGGCCGCCGTCCGCGCCATCATCGCCGGCCTGAACCGTATTGCCGGAAAGAAAAAATGAAAAAGCTGGCAGTTCTTGGACATCCCATCGGACACACGCTCTCGCCCGTTATGCACAACGCCTCCATCAAGGCGCTGGGGCTCTCCGCCGAGTATGAATACGGCAAACTCGACGTTGCGCCCGGCGACTTGATGTCACGGCTCGCGCAGCTTCCTTCCGAAGGCTATGCCGGCGTCAACCTGACAATTCCGCTTAAAGAAGTCGCTTTCCAAGGTTTGGAAAAGCTCGATGACAGCGCCCGCATCCTCGGCGCGGTCAACACCGTTGAGTTCACTGAAAACGGAATGGTTGGTCACAACACCGACGGCTACGGCTTTCTCAAAGCGCTTGAAGAGGCATTTGGTAAAACGGTCGAAGGCGATAATGTTTTTGTTCTCGGTTGCGGCGGAGCAGGGCGCGCTGTTGCGCTCATGGCCGCGCTCACCGGAGCTAAGTCGATCACATTGGCCGATGTCGATGCCGCCCGCATTGAAAATCTCTCCGTCGAAATCTGCAGGCTGGCTCCTAACGTTGCCATTGTGAAATCTGTGGGTGGAGGCTCAGCCTCCTGTCGCGAAGCCGATCTCGTCATTCAGGCGTCGCCGGTCGGAATGAAAAAGGATGATCCATCGCTTTTGCCGGCGGAAGCGTTTCGTAAAGGGCAGCGCGTCTTTGATCTGATTTACATGTACCCTGAAACCGCCTTCCTCAGCACAGCGAAGGCCGCCGGCGCGCAGATTGCAAACGGCCTCGGCATGCTGTTGCATCAAGGCGCGCGGGCGTTTATGATCTGGACAGGAATCGAACCCGATGTCGAAGCAATGCGCAAAGCATTAGAAAAGGCGGTGTACTTATGACAGAATTCTGGACGATTTACTGGATGGCCGTAGTGTTTATAATGGGGCTTTGTCTCGGAAGTTTTCTTAACGTCTGTATCTGCCGCATTCCGAAGGGGAAGTCCGTTGCATGGCCGCCCTCGGCCTGCCCGAACTGTAATGCCCTTATCAAATGGTTCGATAACATTCCCGTTCTCAGCTGGTTTCTTCTTGGGGCTAAATGCCGCAATTGCAAACTGCCGATTTCCGTGGTCTATCCGGTCATTGAACTGCTTACCGGCTTTTTCTTTCTCACCATCTGGCTCATCTACGGCTTAACCTGGTTTACCCCCATCTATGCAATCGCCGTTTTTGGCTTGTTGCTGGCTACCTTTATTGACCTTGAACACATGATACTGCCCGATCGCGTTACCATCGGCGGCATGATTCTTTTCCCGATCATCAGCGTGCTTTTCCCCCAACTTCAAGGAGAAACCACCTGGGCGGGCGGGCTTAAAGACTCGCTGATCGGTCTGGCCGCCGGGTTCGGCTCGCTTTGGATTGTCCGTGAACTCGGAACTGCCGCGCTCAAGAAAGAGGCTATGGGCTTCGGCGATGTCAAACTCATGGGCGCGCTTGGCGCTCTCTTCGGTTGGGAAGCTGTTGTCTACATTGTTTTTGTTTCGGCTTTTATCGGCTCGATTGCAGGCATCAGCCTTATTGCATTACATCGTAAAGGGATCCAAAGCGAGATCCCTTATGGTCCCTACATTGCGCTGGCGGCATTTTCCTGGCTTCTTGGCGGATTCAACCTGTGGGATGCGTATTTGCGCCTTATGGGGCTCTGATTTTTCTTATTTTCAACAGGTTGTTGACAGCTGCTGCTGTTCTTTGTGCTTCAGGATTTTTTTCATAAATCTTAGTTGCTTTTTAGATACCTTTTTCAGTAATATACATCCCTTAAGGAGGCTGTGTTATGGCTACAAACCCCATAGGAAAAGGAACGAAGACCATTGGCATCAACATGCCGATGAAAATGGCTGAAAGTTTGGGAAAGCGTGCAGATTCTATGCATATTTCTAAAAGTAAATACTGCAAGATTATTCTTCAGCAGTGGTTGCAGTCAGGTAAAAAGCTGACGTTGGCTGAAAGGAAATAGGGCGCGTGCCCGCTTCGGAATGTATTTTCTCGAAAAATATCTAAAAAACGTCCCGGAGTTAAGGGGCGTGTTTTATGTCTGCGAAAATGACGACAGTTAACGCTGCAGG
>JBAYVX010000011.1:0-16151 GCA_041674365.1 Kiritimatiellales bacterium
CAGCGTGGTTGTTTTTCCGGAACCGGTTGGTCCGGTCACCAGCAGCATGCCGTGTGGCTTGGCGATCGCGTATTTCAAATCTTCCAGAGCCTTTTGTTCCAAACCCAGCGACTCCAAATTCGGGGCGAGCGCGGTTTTATCCAGAATACGCATCACGATTTTTTCGCCATGCACAGTCGGCAGATAACTGATACGCAGATCTACCTCTTTGCCCAGTGCTTTAATCTTAAAGCGTCCATCCTGTGGAATGCGCCGCTCGGCAATGTCAAGGTTCGCCATAATCTTGATGCGCGACGAAATCGCCGACTGTACACTCTTGGGCGGACTGGGGTTTTCATAGAGTACGCCATCTACGCGGTAGCGCAGACGGATTTTCTTTTCCATCGGCTCAATATGAATATCACTCGCATGTTTACGAAGCGCTTCAATCAGAATTGAATTAACAATACGTACCACCGGCGCATCTGCGGCGCTTTCCAGCATTTCATCCAGATTATCCGCAGTGGTTGCGTCGTGACCGACTTCCAGCTCGCTGTCGTCTTCAATATCTTTGAGAATATCTTCCAGCCCGATCGAACTTTCCTTCGTTGCGCCTTCCATCGCACCCAGCACATCCTTCGGGTCGGCAATCACCGGGAAAATCTGATAATCCACCTGCGTCTTGAGGTTTTCGATCCCCATAATGTTGAACGGATCAGCAACCGCGACCGTCAGCAGTTTGCCGGTTTTGCATAGGGGAAGCATCTTCAACTGCGCCCAGGTGGTGCGCGGCAACATATCCACCAGCGACTGGTCGATCTGGAAGCCCTCAAGGCTGATCGGTGTCATCTCGAGATACTCCGCCTTTGCCAGCAGCATCACCGGCGAGGGGACGGCACCTTGATTCACCAGCACTTCTTCAAGCGGCGCCCCGCTTTTCGCCGCCTCGGCATTCGCAGCCGCCATCGCCTCTTCCTGAACCGGGAAGCGGGCAAGAAGGATTTCCATTAATGTTCTGTAGGCTTTGTCACTCATAGTTTTACTGCCGTAGTTGTTAAGCACAAACGATGCCAAGCACGGAGCGATGGTAGTCTTTCCAAATATTGGAAACAAGCATCCTCTTTTTTCCAAACCTTGGAAATTTTTTGGAAGAGGTTGGCTCTTGCCGCGAACAATTTTCCAAAGTTTGGAAAAAGAGGTGGTGCATCTGCGGCACAAATCGTGCTTTAATACACCCGTTGTTACTTTTAAGGAGAGATCATGAGCGAACCGACCGGTACCAAAGAAGAGCTTCAGCAAACCGTCTCCATGCTCGAGCAGATTCTCGAGGTGATGCCCGACGATCTTTTTACGTTGCGCGCACTTTATGAAACTTCCCTTAAGCTTGAACTGCCCGAGAAGGCATTCGATTGCCTGAAGCGGCTGGATGATGGCGCGCGCGCTTCGCAGAATCCGGAAATTATAGCCTTTGTTCTTAACCAGTATGCCTCCATTGCCGACGAAATGCCGGAAGTGCGCAAGCGCATGGAGCGGCTTCAGGAACTGCAGCTGGTTGCGAATCTGACGGGCAGTTCGACTCCGGCGAAACCAACAGCTGGGCGCAAGAGTGGCATTGAGTCAGAAATGGCACTGGCTTGGGAGTTGTTTCAGGACGAGCAGCTTTCGCAGGAGGAATATTCCAATATACTGCACGATCTGACGGAAATGTCGTCGCGTGATGTGAGTGTTCCGGTGACGGTGCTGCATATTTTACATGATCGCAATTTCAGCCGGTTTGAGCGGTTGATGACTTACCTTTGCCAGAAGAGCGGGGTTCCGATCATACTGCTGAGTCAGTTTGAAGAGCGTGAGGAGTTGCGCGAGGTGCTTCCACTGGATTTTATCAGCCGTCACGGGGCGCTGCCATTTGCACAGGTTGGCGGCGATTTACTGTTGGCAGTTCTTAATCCACAGGACAAGGCGTTGATCCATCACGCAAGTGATTTGTCCGGACGCCGTTGTCATGCATATCTGGTGTCTCCTCTGGAGTATGACCAGCGGCTTGCCCAGATTAAAAAAGCGCTGGCTCCCTGATTTTACAGTTTTTCCGGAGTGAACGTTTCGCCGGGTGAAAGACGGCAGGTTTTTCCGCGGCATTCGACCAGTATGTTGCTGGCAGTAATCTCAAGAATGCGCATATCGCCGATGGTTTCCCCGGTCGCAACGATCTGCCCGTCGATAAACGCCATTGCAACACCTTCTTTGTCTTTGAGCAGTCCTTGACAGGTAATGGCATTCACTGGCTCCGATTTTTTCAGCATAGCCTGGAAATTACTGAATTTAGAGGATTCAGGGGCGGAATCTGTTTTCCTGTTGCAGCTTGCCGAGAACCGGGCGGCGGAACGCCGGATCATAAGGGCTCTGAAAGCAAATCCAGCGATCGCCGACGTAAAAAGAAGGACGAGTAAAGTCCATTTGAGCCATGACGGGGTGTTTTTAGCCGGGATATTCTTTCCCGCAACGGTTGAATTCATACGCACCTCTTTTCTCAATTATTGGAAAAAATACTCTCTTCGACTATCAAAGGAAACACTTTTTACGGGGGAGCAAGACGGGGATATTGTTTTTTGGAGAACACAAGCACATCATGGCACGTACAATGCTTCACTTATTATGGAAAAGGTTGATTTCAGCGTCGCGGGTTGCGGTGCGAATAGATTATAAGAGACAGCGTGTTATGAGACGACGAACAAACAATGGAATGACTTTGGTAGAGGTTCTAATGGTGGTAACAATCGTTGCTATGCTGGCGGCTTTTATTATTCCGGCCATCCGATTGGCGATTCGCAGCCGCGAAAACGCCCGGGCAGCCAGTAAGCTTCGCACCGCGGTTACGGCTTTTACCATGTACCGCTCTGAGATGGGAAGCTATCCGGCGGACAAAAACCCGAGTCAGATTCCGCCGGAAATGACGGATTATTTTGCCGAACTGAATATTGATGACTGGTGGAGCAGCGCGACCGAGCTGGGTGGCTACTGGGACTGGGATAATGGCTATCATTATAAATATTCTGTTTCCATTTCTACACCGACTAAATCAACCGAGCAATTGACGGAATTTGATAAACTGATTGATGACGGGAATCTCAGCACCGGGTTTTTTCGTCGATCGAGCTCCCAGTATCACTACATTCTTGAGGAATGAATATGCGAAGACCAAGCAACAAAGCAGGGATGACACTGGTGGAAGTGATGATTGCCATGTTTTTGGTCAGTATCGTGGCCATCATTGTTTATACCGAAATGCTGCTGGCCTACCGTATTCTGGCGCGGTCACGGGCACGCCTCGAAGCGCAGAGCATTGCGTTTGATAACCTGTGGGAGGTTTATAACAGAACCGATCCTGTGAAAATCTCCGGGGAGCTTTACAGCAAGCCGACTCCGGAATGGAGTCTGATGTCCACTAACGGCTGGGTAGAATGCCACATTCTGGCGGAACAGGTCGTGTCTCCCCGTTACTGGGAAATTGCTGTAACCGTCTGGCCGCCGACCAACAGTCCGTTGCAGATTGGAACCAATCCATTGGCGCGTGCCGCCATTTGGCGCTGGGATGCGAAGCGTTAATATGAAACATAAAACAAACAGAGCCGGGTTCACCTTGGTTGAATTGCTTTTGGCTGTGAGCATTTCTGTGATGGTGTTTTTTGCGATGGGTATGCTGTTGAGCAGATGTTTTTCACTCTGGAAGGATGCCACAGCTCATTGGCGTTTGTCGCAGGTCGCGCGCATCTCCCGCGAGCGGATTCTGTGCGGCGTTACCAATTATGTGTCCGGAGGGGTTACCAATTTGACCGGGCTCCTTTCGGCCACCAATGCGGTTATCGCATCAGATTCCGGATGGCAGACGGTTACATACAGCCGGGGGAATGAGACCAATTTATATACAATTCGAGGTTGGCCGGACGAAGCCGGCGATAAAGACATTCAACTTAGAAAAGACGTTTCGTCCTGGGTTTATGCACAGAGTTCCGGCGCTGCCGCACCGGACATCAAGGTGGATTTATTTGCGGTATCCGTCACCAATGACACCGTGACCATTTCTTACCGCCTGCGCCTTTCGGCCGCCGGGAAAGTTTTCACTCAGATGCAAACCATCGACACGTCTTTGCTGAACAAGGAGTAGAATCATGAAACCGGAAACGAAAAACAGCGGGTTTGTGCTGACAGGGGTTTTGATGCTCCTGATCATCGCCGCAGTGGTTGGCGGTGCCTTTCTTTTCTCCGCGCGCAACAGTTTTGCAACGGTGGATCAATGGCGGACTCGCGACGAATGTTTGCTGGGCTTGCAGTCCGGCCTCGAGCAGCGGGAATATGAACTGGATCAGATTGTCCAAGCGGTCACTGTAAATGACATCAATATGTATGATGCGTTAGACGGCACGAACTCGACGGTGTGGAGATATTGGACGAATTCGTATGGTCCGTCCTCATACATTATTACAACAAAAGTGGTGACCGTCGCTGGGCATGTGGTCAAGGATCTTGTGAATCACACCGCCACGCTCAGCATTACGAACACGGCGACGGCCGTTTATGGCGGAATAACCCGTAAAGTGCGTGAAGTGGTTGAGTATGATTATGCTCCCGCCCCGGAGCTCGGCGGTGACGGTTCTGTATTCGATAACGTCTATTTTATTGATAATATCGGGCTTTTTTCCGGAGTGAATGCCGACTTTAACGGCGATGTCTATGCCAATAAAGACATGGATTTGCAGTATTCGTCGCTCAAGGTGAATGGGGATCGCTATTCGGGCGGCGAAATTCTCAGCAAGAAGACGTATAAAAACGATGATTGGTCTGACTATGGAAATGACCGCGCCCGTCCGGCGGAAAATACGGACTATAACCGCTCAAATACCAACAGTTACTGGGAGCAGGGGTATGACGACAATGTAGAGTCCTATGATGCGGCCGAAATTAAAGATTTGCCGTTCATCGGTCCGCTTTCAGAGTATCAAGACTATGCTATTCTGAATAACGGAACGGTATCACAGGTCTATTCGGTTACAGCTGCGGGGGTTTTAAGCAATCTCAGCACAACCGTTTCCGCCGTTTGGGGCGATGCACCGGATGGCAGTGAGAACGCCGGGATCGGCACGAATGATAACGGATGTCTGATCCTGATCGGTACGACCAATAACCCGATTGTAATCTCAAACGTCGTTGTGGCAACCGGTGATATCTATATCAAGGGCTACTATACGGGGCAGGGCAGTCTTTATGCCGGGCGCAATATCTACGTCATCGGGGATCTCATTGCAAAAGATCCGCCGACGTGGCCTCATCCCGACCCGGATCCCGCAGGCACTGCCGATGCCAACAAGACCAAGGATTTTTTAGGTTTGTGTGCCAAAGGCAACGTGGCGTTCGGCGATCCCGACTTGCTGGATGTCAGTTTTCTCACAAGCCCTTATACGGGTTCGCATGCGACGGACGCCAGCGATGCCGCTTTGGGATACGTCAGCTACTACTCAAATGGTATTCCGTATTTTGATGGTGACTATACCCAGCCGGACGGCAATGGTTCTGAACAGCGCTCGGACGGCACGTTACGCCACTTTTACGATCCAATCATCAGCAGTACAGCATTGGCCGGGCTGGGAGTTAGCGAACGGCTTACCTGGATTGACGGTGTTCTTTACGCTAACCATCTGATTGCCGGGTCTTTCCACCAGGGATCTTTGAACGGTGGATTTGTCTGCCGCGATGAATCAGTCTGGCGAACCGGCGATCTAACGCTCAACTGGGATATCCGTCTTGGATCCAGATCACAGGATAATTTAGGTTTTGCATCCTGGCTGGCGGGAACGATGCCTGCTCAAGGGTCGCCGGGCCGCAAAGTTAAATGGACGGAGATGGCTCCATGACGGGGCGAATGGTTGTTTTATTTGTTATCGCGTTACTGGCGGGTTCCGCTCAGGCCATGCTGCCGCCGGACGCAAAAGCCCGTGAACCGCAGCTTCGGGTCTATCGACAGAAACTGACTGATAACTATGAAAAACGAATGGTTGAACGGCAGGCTGAAGCCGTTCGGGCATATGAGCAGACCCGTTTGAATGTCTCTATACCGCCCTGGTTGCGCGATGGAAAAACTGCGGTGCAGGCTGGACTGGATTCAGCGGACGCTGGAAAAAATAAAAACGCGGCAAAAAGAAATCATCGCCTTCTGATATCAATCGTGCTTTTAATTCTAATCAGTTCCGTGGTCGGATGGGTTCGGTATGCAACACGAAAACTTGACGAGTAAAATTTTTATAAAATGAACTTCAATTTGAAATCCGCCAAAAGCAAAGAACTGGGTCGGCGTCGGCTGGCAAATCTGTTGGCACTTGATTTTGCTACCAGTGGCATTAAAGCCGTTCGCCTGAGGAAGGTTAAAGATCTCATGGTGCTGGCCGCTGTCGACATTCTGCCTCCCTGCAGTCTGGAATCTGAAGAACCGCCTGTGCTGCCCAAGCCTCTGGCCGCTTACTATACTGCGTTGTGTGCCACGATGGACAATGTGATGCTTCGCGTATTTGCTCAGACACTTGGGGAAGAGGAAGAAGACCTCGAAGCACTCGTGCGTGAAAATCTCAGCGCGGCGTCCGACTATCGTGTCGGCGGACAGATTCTTTCCAGAGCCCGCGGCAAACGCGACAGTACCGTACTGGGTGTTGCTGTTCCTGAAAAAACGGTTCAAAACTATCTTTCGCTTTTTTCCAGCGGAGCGCCTGCTCCGCATTCGCTGGAACTTTCCGGGCTGGCGGCATTCTCCGCCTTTCTTTTTACCCGCGGATCGCAAACCGAAAACCAGACCATTTGCCTTATTGAGACCGGTGCACGTTATACCTATGCCGCCTTCCTTCACCGGAATCAGCTTCAGCTCGTCAATCGTTTTGATGTCGGCGGCGATTCTTTGCAGAGGCAGATTCAGACTGCGTTGGGCGTGGATGCCGACATGGCCGGAACAATTCTCTCGGGCGGTTCGGTGGATGTCTCTTCGCCGGTTCGTCAGGTTCTCAACCCGTTTATCAAACAGCTCTCGATTTACCGCGAGTTTATCGAGCGCCAGAACAAAAGCTCGCTTTCCGCCATCTATATTTCGGGCGGACTGGCGGAATCAACATACTGGCAAACGGCCATTAAAGAAGTTCTTGGATCCATTCCTCAGGTCTGGAACCCGTTTGAAAAAATTGAAATTCCGCCCGACATCTTCCCTGAAAATCTAAAAGGACAGGAATCCCGTTTCGCAGCGGCTGTCGGTGCGGCGCTTGCCGGAATGGAGGCTTTATGAGCCTGCAAGTCAACCTTCTCAAAAAATCAGAACGGCGTTATCAGGGCATTGTCAGCATGAAGGTGATGGTGCTGGGCTCCGTCAGCGTACTGGCCGGCATCACGATACTGGTCTTTTCGCTGGCGGGCATTTCCAAAATGACACTTAACGCCAACCTGGACCGGGCCCGGCACGAATGGGAACGCCTTGATCCGCTCGCCGCAGTTGTCCGCAAATGTCAGGCTGCTGTCACCACCAATCGCAAAACCTTATCTGAACTCGAAACCTGGGCTCAGGGCGACCATCTTTCCATGTTCAGCATTCTGCGTGCGGTGCAGAGCAGAATTCCGGCGCAGATGATGTTGGAAAATCTTTATGTGGGCATGGAACAGGCCTCCGATACGGATCCTGCTTATTACACGCTTCGGCTCAGCGGACGCTCCCAGGGCGAATTGACGGCGGTTGATGCCAAGCGTCAGCTCAACGCCAACGCCGAAGTGCGCGGCTTCTGCGGTGAAGTCAAGCTGGTGTCTTCTCAGCGCGAAGCGGGTGAAATCTGGATTTTCTCACTTGAAGGGCGCCGTCCGGCGGGAGGTGTCAAATGATGGACTGGTCCGCCCTTACCAAAAAACAGCAGCAGATGGTCATCATCACTGTTATTTTGGCGGTGGGACAGATTGTTTTGATGGCGCACTTTCTTGGCTGGACCAAACCCGCTGCGGCGCGCGGCGGATCGGCGAAAAAAGAGCTGCTTGAACTCGGGCAGAAGCTCGATGACGCGCGCCTGATTCTGAAGCGTGAGGAACCCATTCGCCGCGAACTCGCACAGAGCATTGAAAAACTGGAAAAGCTTACGGTTCATTCACCTACGTTTTCAGATCGCTACGCCTGGGCCTATGAATATGTTTCCCGCTGCTCCACGCAGTCACGGGTTGAACTCGACAGTCTCGAAGAAATATTTTACATGGGCGACGACAAGGAAAAATCAGAAGCCCTTCCCTACGAAATCAGCGTTTCCACCCGGTGCGGGTACAACAGTCTTGTGGAATTCCTCTGGCGGCTTGAAAAAGACAATCCGTTACTGCGGATCAAAGAAGTAACGGTTTCCGCGCTGCGCGACCAGAATCTGTCCCATCAGGTTCGTATTATCATTCAGTGGCCGGCCTCTGTAAAAATCGAAAGGGGGAATCCATGAGCCGGGTTCCAGATTTCAGGTTTGCCGCTTCGCTGCCCCGCATTCGTGGAGCCCAGCTCGCCTTTGGCTCGGTTCAGGTTTCAGGTTTGCCGCTTCGCTGCCCGGTGTTCGCCGTGCCCAGCTCGCCTATGGCTCGGTTCAAGTTTCAGGTCTCAGGTGTCAAGTGGCTGGTAACAGCCTTCCGTCCTCTGTCCTCCGTCCCCCGACTTCTGTCCTTTGTCCTCCTTCTTTTCACCCTGACTGCCTTTGCGCAGGACGTTAGCAGCGTCTCGGAGGATATTAATGGACTTGTTTCACCGTCGTCTGCCCAAGCGGAACCTGTGGCCGTGACAAAACAAACGCCTGAAAAATGGGAACAGGAACTGCTCAGAGATCCATTCTGGCCGGTTGGTTTCTTTCCTGAAGACTGGAAGAAATCAGGGCAGGTACAGGGAACCCTCGATCTGGAAGGCGCGAGCTGGAAGTCGGCTTCCGAAAAAATCCGGATCAGCGGAACCAGCCGGCTGGGAGGACGTACTGCGGCGATCATTGATGGCGATCTGAAAAGCATAGGCGATCAGATTGAGGTTTCGTACGAAGGAAAAACATATCAGTGGCAGATTATCGGAATGGATGCCGACGGACGGATTCAATTGAAAAAACTTGGAGTCAGGTAAAAAGCAGGAGTTAATCCATGAGAGCAAAGACGACAATAACAATTGCAGCACTGATGCTGGCCGCTGCGGTTTACGCTCAGGAAGTGCCCGCGATATTTAGTGAGCTAAAGAGCACCCCGTCCGATCCGACCCGCCTTGAGCCTGTCGAACCGGCTCCCGCTGTTGCCGCTCCACCGTTGGCGCCGGTTGTAATGGAGTCTGTTCCGGCAGCGCCGGCCGTATCTGCGCCTGCTGCTGTGGAACCGGCTCCGGCTGTTGTGGATGTAACCTCTGTGGTTACACGGCCCGTCAACGCACCTGACAGCGCGGTCGAAACCATTAGGATCGAACCCGAACCTGACAGCGACGCAACCATTAAGGGCGGATTGATTTCACTCAGCCTTAAAGAGGTTGAACTCAGCAGCGTCATTCGTATTTTTGCAACCCTCTCCGATGCCAACATCATTGTTCCTGAGCTTGAAGACGGAGCCGGCGCGACCAAAGTGGACGTGAACCTCAAAGATGTGGAATGGAAACCTGCGTTGCAGTCCATTTTGGAAACTCAGGGGTTTGAATTGTATGAAAAAAATCCGGGCACGTCCGTTTACAGCGTCCGGAAAAAACCGGCCGATGCTCCCGCGTCGATGAATGTAAAAATATTTAAGATGGACTACGCCTCGGTTGCGGGGGTCAGCGAAATGATTAAGAATATGGTTCCGGAACCGGGGAAAATTACTGTTTTCACGGCCCGCAACACCATCGTGGTTCAAAGTACTCCTGAAAATCTATTGGAAATAGACAGGATGATTTCTGCGGTTGATCTGCCGCGTCAGCAGGTTTTCATCGAAGCTAAGTTTATGGAGCTTACTGACAGCGCATCCGAAAAGCTGGGGATCGACTGGTCGATGCTGGGAGGTTACGGAGTTGCGGTGAAGGGGATTAATGGAAGTTATAACTTCGCAGACAGCAAAGTGGACGGCATCAGTAAAGGGCAGAATAATTATACGGATATCGCCGGGCGTCCATACGAAAACATCGAAGAACTGCCGGATGCCCCAAGTGCCAGTGATTATGACGGAAGTCTTGTAAACAACATTGATTATCCGGCGCGCCCAGGAAGTGCTGGTGCAGACGATTCACGCACATATGGGATTACTCCAACAACCATTTCACAAGTTACAGGTGTTGATCAGGCAACGGTCACGCGGGCTCTGGGCGCCACATTGAGCGCGTCAGACTTTTCCTTAGTGCTGGCGGCACTGAAAGAAATCAACGGCATCAAAATCGTCTCTAACCCGAAAATTATCGTGGCCAATGAAGAAACCGCCCAGATTTATATCGGGACGAAAGAGCCGAACATTAAACAGCAGACCACTCAGGTTCAAAATGCAGACCCGATCACAACCTATAATCTGGATCCGGATACACCGTATTTTGAATATGGAATCAAGTTGAATGTGACGCCGTCAGTCAATACGTCCAGTAATATTACAGTAACCATCGCTCCGTCCTTGACGCGGTTTGTAAAAGACAAAACTGTGGGTAATGCTGGCACGGTAAACAGTTTCCCAGTAACGACTGAAAAAACAATTCAAACAGTTTTTGCGCTGGAAAGCGGACAGACGGCCGCCATTGGCGGACTGACGGAGCTGGAATCTAATGACATCGATCGGAAAGTTCCTTTCCTTGGAAACCTTCCTTTGATAGGCCGGTTTTTCAGCTACATCAGCAAAAGCAAGGAGCAGAGGGAAACTGTAATTTTTGTGACCGTTGGGCTGGCTAATCCGGAAAACATTAACATGGAAACCGGGTTGCCGCAGGATTCTTCATTGGCAATGCGGCAGCAGGCCGCCATGAAAAACGATCGCTTGATCAGAGCCGAGAAGCAGAAGTTGCTTGAAACGCAGGAAGCCGAGCGGTCACAGGAAGCGATCCGGAAACTGCGCGATGCGGAACAGAAACGGCTTCAGAAAAAGCGTGGAACCGCTCCTGACATCGCCGGCATGTAACAGTTCGTGTGAAGTTCACCAATCGCTAAGGCAGGTGGGTTATGAGAAGATATCTATTTTTGACCCTGACAGTTGGGCTTCTGCTCTTCTTCGGACTTGTCGGGTATAGATCATTGCACCATACCGGTTCGGCTGTTGCAGAAAAGCAGGAAACGGTATCTGTCTCAACACCGGTAGCTTTGCCTGTGGTTGTGGACGCTGCTGAAACACCGGCTGGTGCGGTACCACATAGATCGGTTGTAAAAACGTCGGCAAAACAACCGGCGGAAATTCTGCAAGTGACGGGTTCGCCCGGAAGCCGCATTCAGCCGATTGATGAATCTCGGATCGTGGATCAGCGGATAACCGATATTTCCAAAGACCGGAAAAAACGCGAACTGCTCGTCAATGCTGGCGGAAAATATCCTGTTCACCGTATCGAAGAAACTTTGGTAAAAAACGCCGGAGCGGTTACTTGGTCAATATCGGCCCGCACCGAAATGGTGGCGGATCATGTGTTGGTCAAATTACAGGATGGACAGAGCGAAGATGATTTACGGTCGTTGCTGAACGGGTATGGTGTTTCGATTCTGCGCGCCTTGTCTCTGCCCGGTCACTACATCGTCAGCCTCAACGCTCCGACACTGGATGCGGTTCCCGAGGCACTTTCTGTTTTCACATCAGAATCCAACGTACTGGCGTATGCTGAGCCTGATTACATTTCCCATATCGATGCAGTTCCGAACGACACCCGCTGGAGCGATCTGTGGGGCATGGTTAAAATCAATGCTACCGGCGCGTGGGATGTCGCCACCGGCAGCACCAACGTAATCGTGGCCGTGATTGACACCGGCATTGATCTTGATCATCCCGATCTGATTTCCAATCTTTGGCACAATGCGGCTGAAGTCAACGGTACCGCCGGTGTGGACGACGACGGCAACGGCTACATTGACGATGCAAACGGATGGGATTTCGCGAGCGATGATAATGTTCCGGAAGACAGTGGTCAGCATGGCACCCATTGTGCCGGAACGATCGGCGCGGTGGGCAACAATACCTTGGGTGTGGCTGGGGTTTGCTGGACGGTTCGCCTCATGGCGTTGCGGGGAGGAACCGAATCAGCGCTTTATCAATCTGATACTGCCGACGCTATTGTGTACGCGGCTGATAACGGCGCGAAGATCATTTCCGCTTCGTATGGCGGCGGCTGTTACAATGACACGGAACGTGATGCGATCGTTTATGCCAACAGCAAGGGCGTTTTATTTGTGGCGGCGGCTGGAAATGAAAGTCTGGATAGCGATGAAACGCCCAATTATCCGTCCGGTTACGATATTCCTAATATTGTTGCTGTGGCAGCAACCGACCGGCAGGATGCGCTGGCCTCTTTTTCCAATTACGGCAAAAAGTCGGTGGATCTTGCGGCTCCCGGCGTCGATATTCTCAGCACAGTTCCGGGCGGAACCTATGCGTCTTTTCAGGGCACCTCGATGGCAACGCCTCATGTGGCAGGCGCTGCCGCGCTACTGCTGAGCGCTAAACCAATGCTAACCCATCTGCAAGTCAAAGAAGCTCTCTTAAGTGCTGTGGATATCATTTCGTCGTTGGCCAGTAAAACGGTTTCCGGTGGACGGTTGAATCTTCAAAAATTGATTACGATGCAGGATACGGACGGTGATGGAATGCCGGATGACTGGGAAATTGCCAACGGATTGGCCACGAACAATGCGGCAGACGCCGCTTTTGATCCGGACGGTGACCATTTGAATAATCTGGGTGAATATGAAAATCGCTGCATTATAACTAATGCTGATACGGATGCCGACAGTCTGGTTGACGGCTGGGAAGTAACCTACGGCTTTAATCCCAACTCGCCGACAGGCGGATTGGCACTTTCTTCCAGTCTCGGCAGCTTTACCACAGCGGGCAGCGTGGCGAATGTTGTGGTGGAAGGAAATTATGCCTATCTGGCTGATGGGGGTAATGGTCTGGTCATTCTGAATATTTCTAATTCGCAAAATCCGGTACTGGTCGGTTCCGTTGATACGGCAGGGACTGCAATGGATGTCGCCGTCAGCAACGGCTATGCTTACGTGGCTGATGGCGCGAATGGGCTGGTGGTTGTTGCTGTCTCCAATCCGGCGCTACCTTGGATAGAGGGGAGTTACAATACCGCAGGCACGGCTAAAGGAATTGCGGCTCAGAGCAATTGGGTTTATCTCGCAGATGGAACATCCGGCAAGGTCGAGGTGTTCGATGTTTCTACTCCGGCATCACCGCAGGTAGGCACTCCACTCGTACGAATGATGTCCATGAACGATGTGTTTATGCGGGGCGATTCAGCCTATGTTGCCGCGCTTGCCAATGTTCTCCGGTTGGATATCAGTAATCCCTCCGCACCGCAGGCCTACGCCAATTCGGCCGGGTTTACCGGACAGGACATTATTGGAATTCATGGTAACGCATCAATTGTTGCCGCTGCTGCCGGGGTTTTTGGCGTAAAAATCATGAATGATGCCAGCATACAGGCACGAACGACATTAGGGACATATGATACCGACGGAACTGCTTCGGGTGTTTTTGTCGATGGCAACTATGTTTATGTGGCGGACGGAACCAACGGACTTGTTGTGCTGGATATCACTACACCGTCTATTCCGGTTCAGACGGTTCATGTTGCAACGATTGGATCTGCGGTCGGTGTGTTTGTCAAAAACGGAACAGTCTATGTGGCGGAAGGCGAAACCGGAATGGAAATATTCTCTATTCTGTCCGACTCTGACCGTGATGGCCTGCTCGACAGCTGGGAACGGACTTGGTTCGGCGACCTATTGCGTGACGGAACGGCGGACTATGATAATGACGGCATATCGGACTGGGGCGAATATCTCGCTGGGCTCGATCCGACGGACGACGATCAGGACGGTGATGGTCTGATTGACGGAACACAAGAGGTTCAAGATTATAACAGCGACCCGCGTCTTGCCGATACCGACGGAGATGGTCTCGTGGACGGCTACGACGGAATCGTTTCCACTAATACCTATCCGTCCGGGGTGGACGCGAATA
Organism: Kiritimatiellales bacterium; assembly: GCA_041674365.1. GTDB lineage: Bacteria > Verrucomicrobiota > Kiritimatiellia > Kiritimatiellales > Tichowtungiaceae > Tichowtungia. The sequence goes on from JBAYVX010000011.1 coordinate 14,164, forward strand.
GTAATGGTTTCGTAGATGGCGAACTTGATTTCGGAGGAGTCACCGCCGGTGCCAGGGGCATTATTCTTGTCGATAGCGATGACGATGGCATGAACGACGGATGGGAAGTCCGTTACGGCTTTGATCCGAGGAGTTCTTCGAGTCCCGGAGCAGACGGTGATGCGGACAGCGACGGATTGACCAATCTCGAAGAATCCATCAATAACACAGATCCGAACAACCCCGATACCGATGGCGACGGCATGCCGGACGGCTGGGAAGTTGATAACAGCTTTGATCCGCTGGTCAATGACAGCGCACTGGATGCGGATAGCGACGGCTTGACCAATCTTCAGGAGTACACGCTGGGCACCGATCCGCATAATGCCGACACGGATGGTGATACCATGCCCGACGGATGGGAATACAGCTACATGCCGCCGCTTAATCCGACCAACAGTCTGGACGGATTGATCGATTCGGATGGCGATGGACTGACTAATCGCTATGAATACAGCAATGGGTGCAATCCGACCAACACAGACACCGATGCCGACGGTATGCCCGATGGATGGGAAGTGGATAACGGCCTTGACCCCACCGATAGCACCGGTATTCACGGTGCACAGGGAGATCCGGATTCCGACGGTCTACTTAATATTCAGGAATACAGCCTCAGCGCATCCAATCTATGGCAGGCGGTTTACACATCGGTCACTGGGTCCGTGATGGTTTTTAGTTATACAGATAGCGCGACCAATACGGTGGAGTATATTCCAGGTGCAACCGATCCGCTGGATAATGACAGCGACAATGACGGCTTGACTGACTACGACGAAATTACCACCAATGGAACGTCCAACCTTTACATCACCAATCCGAACAGCACGGATACAGACGCGGATGATCTGCCTGACAACTGGGAGCTTGCACAGATTCCTGTCAGCGACCCGACGGTGGCTGCGCGGCCGACTGATGACAGTGATGGCGATGGACTGACTAATCAGGAAGAGGGGGATCTTGGCACACAGGCCGCAAACCGGAACGACCCGATTTTTGTCGATGATGACGCGCCTCTTGATCCGGACTCAACCTCCAGTGACGATGTCGGCAGTTTTGGCAATAGCGACACCAATGAAAACGGGACGATTAATCATCCCTTCGATGCGATTCAGGAAGCAATTGGATCGGCCTCAACCGGAGCGACAATTCTGGTGAACGATGGCTGGTATAACGGGCCTGGGAATTGTGAAATTGACCTGCAGGGCAAGGCGGTTACGATCCGTTCCTGGCATGGAAAAGATGTGACAACTATCAGCACCCTGGGTGCGGGATCGGCATTTCTGTTTACGCACGGTGAAATCACGAATACGGTTTTGCAGGGGCTGACAATCAAGGGAGCTCTTTGCGAGAGTTCGGATGGAGATTGTGACTGGATTGACATTCTTCGGATCGAAGACTCCAGTCCGGTTATTCGGGACTGTACGATTCAGGATACGGGCGGCAATGCAATCCAATGCTCCGGAGATGCTCATCCGCAGTTTTTTAACTGTCTTGTCGCAAACGCACGTAACGGCTTCTGGTGTGAAGGCGGAGCGGCTCCGATCATTGTCAGTAACGTGATTCAGCATATCCGTCTTTATGACGAAGTTTTTCCGCTGGATGAATACTGGGGTAACGGCATTTACGCCGTTCAAGGAGTCGGGCTGGAACTCCGGTCAACGACGATTGAAGATTGTCAAGGGCGAGGTATGTATGTTCAGTCTGCGACGGAAGTTCTTCTGGAGGATTCTACTGTTCGCAACAGCTGGGGTGGAATCCGTTTTGCCGGAGTAGATGCGACATTGCTTCAGTGCAAAATTCAGGGAAATGAAGCCCCTAACTATTATCAGGTGGAAAATACAGTCACTAAACGGCAGGGGTTGCTTCCGGATATTGACGGTGTTACTGATTATACGTATGAAAATGAAAACGGCGCAGGGATTCTGCTTACAGATGGATGTGCCGTA
>JBAYVX010000012.1:0-15979 GCA_041674365.1 Kiritimatiellales bacterium
AGGGCTTGGAGCGGACGGCGTTAACATTATTCAGAACAACGGCAAAGTCGCCGGGCAGGAAGTGCCGCACATTCATTTTCATGTTATTCCGCGGTTTGAGGGAGACGGGCACCACTGGAACTGGGCCGCAAAAAAATATGACAGCTCTGCTGAAATGGAGCAGATGGCTGCTAAAATCCGCGAGGGACTGGCCGAATGAAACACCCGAATACTGAAGAACTGCTGCAGAATATTCTGACCCGCGATCCGCGTTACACCGCAGAGGCGTATGCTTTTGTCCGCGCCGGACTCGACTATACCGTGCGCCGACTTGAAAAACCGCGCCATGTCAGCGGGCAGGAACTGCTTTCCGGCCTTCGCGAATTCGCTTTGACGGAATTCGGGCCAATGACTAAAACCGTCTTGAACGGATGGGGAATTCAGCGCACCGAAGACATTGGCGAGATTGTATTCAATATGGTCGAGGCGGGGATGCTTGGAAAAACCGAAAACGACAGCCGCGCCGATTTTGCCAACGGTTACGATTTCGCCGAAGCTTTTAGCAAACCCTTCTGGCCCTCCGTTACACCGCATGTTGGAAAAAAAGTTTAACTGATCACAGGAGACGATCCTTTCCATGCACATACTAAGTGAAATCATTGATGGACTCTCAAAAGTCCTCTTTTCTCTGGTCACGGCGATCTCGCTCGTCTATTTCATCACAACACTGATTTCTGTGCTGGCCTGCCGCCGGAAAAAAACGGTTCCGGCGGTACCGGATGAACGTCTTCCGTTCGTTACTATACAAATTACCTCCCGCAACGAACTGGTAGCGCTCGACTGCGCCCGCTGCTGCATGGCTTTTGATTATCCGCAGGATAAACTTCAGATTCTGCTGGGAGATGACAGCAACAATCCGAACGTCATGCAGGAGATCGACCACTTTGCAGAACATAATCCACGCGTCAAAGTCCTTCGCCGCACCAACCGGATCGGCTTTAAATCCGGCAATCTGAATCACATTAATGAACATACCACCGGAGAATATATTCTGGTCATGGACTCCGATTTTCTGCCGGAGCCGGACTTTCTGCGGCGGCTGGCCGCACACGCCGTTGCTGATCCCGGACTTGCGGCGGTGCAGGCGCGCTGGCACATCACGGATGCCCACGAAAACCTGACGACATTGCTTGGTGCAGGTATTATTAATGTCACACACTTCATCATGCTGCCGCTGTTCGACCGTTTCATGAAAACCTGTTTTCTCTGCGGCTCCGCCATGCTCATCAAGCGGCAGGCCATGGTCGAAATGAACGGCTGGGAAACCAAAACAATGATCGAAGATGTTGACCTTAGCTTTCGTTTTTTCACAAACGGGTATCGCCTTGCGTATTGTCCCGATGTGGCCTGCGACAGTGAAGTTCCGCATACCTCGCGCGATCTTTTCCGCCAGCAGAAACGCTGGGCCTACGGCGTTGTCGAAACGGCGATCAAACGAAGCCGCGCTCTTTATTGTTCCCGCAAAGCCAGTTTTGGCAACAAAGTCGCCGCCACCGTTGTCAGTTCCGGCTATGCCGTCAGCTTTCTGGTATTCATCAGCACCATGCTGGGGTTTGCCCATATGCTGGTGCAGGGTGCAGGACACCTGGACGCTTCACTGCAAACCTCTGTACAGGGAACTGCCGGAAACCTTTGGCGGATTATCATTTCCTGCGGAGCTCTCGTGGCAACGATCTGCGCGGGATTCGCCAGCGGCTTTGGAATCCGCGGCGCAGGCAAACTGATTATTGCATCCTACACCGTTGGTTTTATTATGCTTTTTCATGTCAGTAATGGGATATTTCGCGCAGTGCTGCATTTGCCGATCGACTGGATTCCGCCGGAAAAACGCGGCCGCTGATTTTTTCCAAACATTGGAAAAAAACGAAGGAAAGTTTTCCAATGTTTGGAGAAGCCTTTACAATCGGCGCCGGCAGTAACCCAATAACCCGATTCGTTTGATTCATACAGTGATCGAAAGGAAATCCGTTATGAAGCAGTCCATGTCGAGACTTCCGAGATATTTTCAAATGCTGGTCGGAGCGGTTCTGGTGGTGGTCGTGGTTCAGTATATGCTGCTCACCGGCCTGATGCATCCGGGTCATTTGATTACCGGCTTTTTTCAACTGTTTTGTTACATGCTTCTTTCCGTGGCGGTCTTTCACGGGGTTATCCAGCGGTCACGGCTGGCGTGGCGGACTGTTCAGATTATGCTTGCGGCACTGTTTATTTTTTCCCTTCTGTTCACAGTAATTTGCGCCGTGCTTTCGCTCATAACACAGAATCTCTGGATATTACCGGGTGTTGCGGCGCTGATTTCCGCAGTGAACGGGGTGCTGCTGGGGATTTTATTTTCCCTGCCGATCTGCGACGATTTCCAGCCGGTACCCGTCCGCGTACGGACAGATGATCAATAGGGGCTTTCTATTCGTCGAATTGGACGCGGATTCGATAGAAACCCGCGGATTCGACAGCATGAACCGTATCGGTCCAGCAGTTCTGCGGCCAGGTGATATTATTTTCCAATGTTTGGAAACTTTCTGTCAGCGACGGCGCCCATTCGATCGTATAAATGCGTCCTTCGACGGTTTCCCATCTCAGCACGTAACGATCGGTTTGGTGAAGCGTAAAAGCAGACTGTGAATCAAGTGGATCAGAGCCGGCCAGCATTTCCGCCGCATTGCTTGAACCGTCGTTGTCGGTATCAAGTACCGGATCGATGATGATACAGGTTCCAATCGTCACGTCGCGGCTGTCGCGCACGATCATGTTAGTCTGCGTTCCTTCCGTCCAGAGCATTACGGACGGATTACTTACGTTGGTGCTGACGGTTTTAAAACTGAACTGCAGCCAGTCTCCTGCACCGTCGAGACGATAAAGATTGCCGTAGTGCAGACCTGTGAATGTATTGGTGACAGTGCTTTCAAAAGCAACGGTCAGCGGTTCGGCTTCGATGCGACGGCCTTCATCCGGCATCTCGAGATAATCGATATCGTTTTCATTCCAGATGAGAACTTCCGGGCCGAACCGTGTAGATGTGGAAATTTCTGATGAGGTCTGTTTCCACCAGCTTCCGTCTTGAAGATGAATAATGCGGTCTTTACTGAACCCATAGAACCAGCGGTCAACCGCAGTGCGTGTAACATTGGTGAGTTGTTGAACGGATACATAGCCGCTCAGCCCGTTGATAACCATTCTCCAATTACCGGTTTGCAGCCAGTTGGTGATGGTAACGTCCGGGCTGTAGAGAGTTTCGGTTGAACTGTCGAGCGAAGTCTGCTGCCAGAACTGTCCGTTTTTAAGGAAAAAAACCCGCTTGTTCTGCCAGCCGCGGAACCAGCCGTCGATTTTACTGTAAATGGTTGTATCACCGGGCGGGGTAGAGGCTTCGACAATACAGGTGCCAATGACAGCATTATTGCGGCCAAGGAAACGAATTTTCTGTTGTCCGTTTTCAATCCAGCGCCACGCGGTGACGGACGTGGCATTGCTCGAAGCGGTATCAAATGAAACCTGCTGCCAGGTTGTCCCGTCGGCGAGCTGATAGATATTCTGATACTGCAGGCCATTAAAAGTATTCGTTACAGTGCTTTCGGTGATGTTCAGAGGAGATACCGCAACATAGCCGGTGACATTGGTTACGTACATTCGCCGCTCATATCCCAGATAATTAGTGATGCTTATATACGGATGATACAGTGCGGGATAAACAGTTTTGGAGCCCGATGCGCTTTGCTGCCAGAACTGACCGTTATCGAGTTTGAAAATCGTGTCGCCGCTCCATCCGTAAAAACAGCCGAAGATCCGGGACATACTGGAAACGGTGACGGTGATGGAAGCGGTATTTGTTCCGGCGGCTCCGGCGGCAGCAAAGGTCGCAGAGTAAACTCCGGTGGTCGGACTGTTCCAGTTCAGCGTGCCGCTGACGGTGCCGGTTCCAGTGGCCGTGGTGAATGTCGCGTCGCCGGGCAGGGCGGTTGCTGAAAGCGTAATAACATCGTTGGTGAGAACTGTATTCACGGCAGTGACGATCAGGCTGAGGCTGTCACCGGGGAAAACAAACGCATTTTCCAACCCTTGGAACTCCGGAACCGGACCGTGCTCGCCGGGCGTCATGTCATTGGTGGTGGCATTCGGTGTGATCGTCCATTCGGATGCGGTCCAGACCGTATTGGGCTGCAGAATGTCATTGTTTCTTACCGCGCGGCTGTCTTCGTAGTCCCATGCGGTATCGGTGCCGTCGGTATTGAATGCTCCGTAGATATCGATCAAAACACCGTTGGTGTGGGTGCCGGAGTAATAGAGAAAGTACGCATCATCGCCGTTTCCACTGACCGTTGAACTTTCCTGATCCGGCGCGAGGCCGTACGCATCCTGAAAGTCCGTCACGCTGTAGGCGATCACCCATGCGGAAGCCGAAGTCACAGTTCCGGTCAGCGGAATGTCATACCAGGTTCCGCCGTTCACCTGCTTGCTCAACGTCCAGCCGTCTGCGGCCAGATCAATCGTATTGGTGCCGGCGTTGTACAGTTCCATAAACCGGTAAACATCACCGCCGGTTCCGGACGGGTCGGCGATTTCGGAAATAAGCAGCTTTGGGCGCTCTGAAACGGTAATCGTAATGGTTTCGCTGTCGGAACCGTCTTTATCGGTCGCGTAGAACGTTACCGCATACGCTCCGACCGGTGCGGCGTTGCTCCAGGTGAAGACGCCGTTAGTGGAAAAAAACGCGCCGGTCGGCAGATTGGTTGCGCTCAGCGTGATCGGATCGTGATCGATTGGATCATCTGCCGTGATCACAAAGGAGAGCGTTCCCAGTTCAAGAACGCTTTTGCTTCCGATCGGATCTAAAACCGGCGGCAGATTAGATGGTATGGACGAACTGTCCACAACAGCGATGCTGTCCAGACTCCAGCCGTTGCCAACAATCCCGTCAGTGCTGGAAATGCGTAAAACCTGACCGGTTGCCACGGCGATGTTAAACGCATGATCTCCCGAAGAAGAGATTACGTCGTTGCTGATGCCGCCAATATAAATCGTGGCCTGATCTCCGTTGACGGTGCTCCAGCTAGACACCTTTACATTGGTCAATGTGACGGAGATGTCGAACGTGATATCAATCCATTCGCCGATGTCAAAGCCGACTGTGTCGTCACCGACGATGGTTGAATTCAGGCCAAATCCACTGGCAGTCCGGTTCATGACTCCGTCCGAAGCGGTAAATGTAGCGACAATTCCACTGTTTGTGAAAGAAACCGGCCCAGCCTGATCGTCAAGTACGCCGTAAAGGGAGGCATCATTGCGAAAGTCGAAAACGGTACCTGCCGAAACGCCGCCCGAAAGAGCGCAAATGAGCAAACAGGCTGGCAGAAGCTTTTTCATGTCGATGCGTTTTTCCAATGATTGGAAAAATTCTAAAACCCGGCCGCGCCGGCTTCCAATGTTTGGAAAATAAATTTTATTTCGCGCTCTTCTTATAGCCGGAAGCGTCCACCTGATTGGCGGTGACGAAAATCAGCAGGTTGCGCTTCACGCTCTTTTCGCCTTCCGAGCGGAAGAGACGTCCGATAATCGGGATTTTTCCAAGGATTGGAACGCTGTCTTTGAACGTTTCGAGCTGTTCTTTGATCAGGCCGCCCATGGCGATCGTGCTGCCGTCTTCAATCGTCACGGAGGTGTTGACCTTGCGGGATTTAAAAACCGGGCGGCGTGCAATCAACCGATCGGCGGCGCCTTGCGAACTCGCCATCAGATCCTGCAGTTCGGTGCCGGTTAACGTGCTGGCGATATTCAGTGCATTGGCGCTGCTGCCGCCGCTACTGAAGAAGGGCCAGAGAGTTCCGACGTGCTGTTCATCATAGCCAGCCAGTTCGCGGATTTCCGGCGAAAGCTTCATGTTGATGGTTCCGTTTTCCGGATCGAGTTCCGGAGTAACTTCCAGCATGACGCCGGTTTTTTCCTCCTGATAGTCGAGTGGAATCAGGCTGGGCTGGGAGTAGCGTTCGATGGAAACATCAAACGCAGTCGGGTACCAGTGTACTTCACCGACGTGAATTGTCGCGGTTTCGCCACTTTTGGTGAGAATTTTCGGCGCAGAGAGCAAGTCAGAGCCCGCCGTCCGTTCCAGAGCGCGGATGACCAGATCCACGGGCGTTCCTTTGAGCTTTTGAACCAGCAGTTCCCCGGCGGTTCCAACCAGTCCTGCGCCGGTCGGGTCGGCGACCGCCCCGGCGTAGGAGCCGAACGAGGTGGCGCGTCCTGCTGTGCTGACGCCGCTGTCGAAAGCATCTTCTCCGCTGCGCAGTGTATCGGTGAAGAGTTTTTGTCCGCCGGGCATGCCGTAATTACCCGCAGTCAGGTTTTGTCCGGCGGTACCCAGCGTCCAGTCGAAGCCGAGCTCGTCGAGCGCGCCCTGTGAGACTTCGATGAATTTGGTTTCGATTTCAACCTGCTGCGAGCGTTCTTCTTCCGCTTTGCGGTTATAGCGATCCAGCAGTTCGCTTACTTTTTCAATATATTTGGGCACATTGTGTACCAGCAGCACATTAAATTCCGGGTTGTACTGCGCGCTCGCTCCGGGCGGGAAGGGCACGGTGCTGAAAAAGTCACTGACATCCATCAGGCCGTTGGGCTGTCCGCCCGTGCGCGCCGCCATTTTGCTGCCGACCGACGGTATGATATCGAACTCCGCCGAAACCATCTGTTGCGGCGCTTCATAGTTGACCGGCGTCAGGCTGACCATGTTGGGGCCGATTTCATATTTCATACCGGCGATCTGCGTGATGATGTCGAGCGTTTCGAGCGCGGAGAGATCGGTGCCGGAAAAAGTTACAGATGGCAGAATCGTTCCGGTTGTTCCGAAAACCACCAGATTGGCCCCCTTGCGTTCCGGATCGAGTTTGCGGCAAAGCGCGGAAAGTTCGAGTACCACTTGCTGAATGTCGGCATCCTGAAATGAAATTGCCGGAATACGGATACTGTCCAGCTTGTTGCGCAGGGCGGCAGCCCGCTCTTCGTCAGCGGTCAGCTCGCGCTGTCCGTCGGCGTCATCCGTTTTTTTTCCTTCGGCCTTGGGCGTGTTCCAGGCCGCCTGCACATTTTCCAGCATGCGGGCGCGGGTTGTATCGTAGCTTTTCTCTTCCCGTCCGGCCTTTTTATCTGCAATGCGCCGGATCCAGCGGATCGCTGTGGCGTTATAAGGGTCTTCATGGAGAACCGCTTCAAAAAACTTTTGCGCACTGTCCAGATCGCTATCCGCATAGGCGGCCTTGCCGTGCGAAATGCAGGCTTCAACATCAATCGGTTCTTCCGGAACCTGCGACTGTGCGGCGGGAATAAAAACGTCGCCACCCTTGTCGACAGTATAAAGAACAGGGCTTTCCTGAACGGGCGGCTGAAGGGTTGTCGACGATGGAGCCGGAGGAGCGGTCGGCAGAGTAATTTCCGGCGGCGGAATTGCAGATACCGGGGCTTCGATGGGTACCGGCATGATATCCGTTAGATCGGAAAAAATATTGCTGACTTCATTGCTTTGAGCTGGCGCAGGGAGAGGTGTGGTTACTGCAATTATCATCAGGGCAGAAGACATACAAACAGGCAGAATTTTCATTACATTTTCTCCTTTGAGGCACACCAGTCTCTTCGCCAATGGGCAGAGCATAATCCTCGTGTATCTTTCCGGCAACGCTTTATCCCGGCTTAATCAAACACATCTTTTTGTCGCGGTTCGACACCCTAAACCTATCGTTACAAAAAAGTATCGATAAATACGAATTTAACAAAAAGGGAGCTCGGGATTTGTTAAATCCAAATTTGATTTAATCGTAAAAACATATAAGCCGTTGCAGAACAAAAACTTAATAATAGGTTAAATTTTAAGGCACGCATATTGCTAAATAAAGGCAGTGTTTTTGCAGAAGAGGCTCTGCAAGTGAGAATCGGGTAGGGAAGGAAAGGAAGGTACGATGAAGAAGGTAATGTTAACTTTGGCTGCACTGGCTGCGGTGGTTTGTTTAACCGCGCCGGTGCATGCGCAAGAAGTGACGGATGGCGCAGTGGTTTCCGACAATACCGGCTATGCAATAGACAATCTGTTTCTATTCATAGGCGCGGTGTTGGTGATTTTCATGCAGCCGGGGTTCGCGATGGTGGAGTCCGGGTTTAACTCGGCAAAAAATGCGGTCAACATTCTGTTTAAGAATGTGATGGACCTGTGTATCGGTGTGTTGCTGTTTTTCCTGTTCGGTTACGGGATTATGTATGGCGATGCCATCCTCGGCGGCTTTATGGGCTGGGGAGGAATGGGAATCGGCGGAATCGGAAGCGATGTGGCGGCGGGTTCGCTGACTCCGCAGTGCGATTTCCTGTTTCAGGTGGCGTTTGCCGCCACGGCCGCGACGATTGTGTCGGGCGCGGTGGCCGGTCGTCTCAAATTTTCCGCCTACCTGATTTACAGCGCCGTGATCACCGGGCTGGTTTATCCGATCAGCGGATTCTGGCAGTGGGGTGGCGGCTGGTTAAGTCAGATGGGATTCCATGACTTCGCCGGATCGCTGGTTGTACATGCCGTCGGCGGATTCGCCGGTCTGGCCGGAGCGATTGTGCTCGGACCGCGCATCGGCAAGTTCGGTGCGAACGGAAAACCGAAAGCCATGCCGGGGCACAACCTGCCGCTGGCCGCGCTGGGTGTATTCATCCTATGGGTGGGCTGGTACGGATTCAACCCGGCTTCGCAACTCGCGATTGTCGGCGCAGATAACACCAACGCGGTTATGCTGATTGCGGTCAATACGACGCTGGCTGCTGCTGCGGGCGGAATTCTCGCAATGCTGACGACCTGGTTTATTCATAAGAAGCCGGATCTGACGATGGCACTTAACGGGATCCTTGCCGGATTGGTCGGTATTACCGCCAACTGTGACTGTGTCACTAATGTCGAAGCCATCATCATCGGTGTGGTCGCCGGTGTGCTCGTAACGCTCGGTGTCAAGCTGCTCGACGCGCTGAAGATCGACGACCCGGTCGGTGCTTTCCCGGTTCACGGCATGTGTGGTGTCTGGGGAGGGCTGGCCGCCTGGATCTTCGGTGGGCATTCGATGATTGCGCAGATCACCGGTTCGGTTGTGATTCCGCTCTGGTCGTTTGTGACCATGTTCATTCTCTTCAGCATCCTGAAGAAATTCAACGCGCTGCGCGTTTCTCCGGAAGAGGAACTCCGCGGGCTTGACCTTGGCGAGCACGGCGAAGAGGCCTACAGCGGCTTCCAGCTCTGGACGACTCAGTAAGAACGAACCGTAACTTCAGAGGAGAAAAACAATGAAACTGATTATTGCATACATTCAGCCCGATAAGCTCACCGCGGTGAAGCAGGCACTGTACGAAAAAGAAGTGTACAAAATGTCGGTGACCAACGCCCTGGGCTGCGGTCAGCAGAAGGGCTATCACGAAACATACCGCGGCGCGGACGTGGAAGTGAACCTTCTCAAGAAAGTGCGGCTGGAGATCGCGGTCAATGCCGACTTCGTTGAGCCGACCGTTGCGGCGATCATTAAAGGGGCCCGCAGCGGAAAAATCGGCGATGGAAAAATCTTCATCCAGAGTCTGGACGAATGCATCCGCATTCGAACCGGCGAAAAAGGAGAAGAGGCGATCGGCTAAAGTAGAAAACATGCGCCCGTGCAGTTCGCACGGGGAAAGGGGCCGCCGGGCGCAGGTTGGAATTCATACAGAAAAAAAACAGGAGCAAACGAAAAATGAAAAAAACAGGAATCATGATGATGGCTGCGGTGCTGGCTGCAGGGGTTGCAGGTGCGGCGGATGTGAGCGTTTCGGCGGACTTCGCCAGCGCATATATTTTCCGCGGGGTTACGCTGAACAAAGGACTGGTCTTTCAACCGGGCGCTGAGATATCCGGCTTTCCGATTCCGGAACAGTATGGATCAATCGCAATTGGAACATGGGCGAACTATGACATTGACGACAGCGATGGCGCTGTGGCGAAAAATGAGTTTTCGGAAATCGATTACTACGTTTCCTACAGCCTGCCGGTAACGATCGTTGATCTTGGCGTGACCTACACGCAGTACACCTATCCCAACGGAGGTGAGGCGGACAAAGAAATCGCATTCAGTGCGGGCAAGGGATTGGGCGATACCGGTCTGTACGCTTCACTGACGGCGAACTACGGTCTCGGCGGCGCAGTGGATAACAACTGGTACATTCAGGGCGCATTGGATTACGAAAAAGATTTGACCGAAGCGCTTTCGATGTCGGCGGGTCTGAGCGTCGGCTATGCCCTCAATGACGCTGGCGAGGATGGGTTTAATGATGCCGTGCTCAGCACCGGGCTTAGCTATGCGCTGACCGAAAACTGGTCGATCAACGGCTCCCTCAATTATGTCGCACAGCTCGACGAAAAAGTGCTGACGGATACCGTGTATGACAAATCGTTTTACGCAACTCTGGGAGTTTCCTGCGACTTCTAGTTCACAAAGTGGAAAATAAGCGGAGGCTCCCGGAATTCAGGGCGCCTCTTGCTTTTAACCAAAAAGGATTTGCAACAAATAGGGGTAAGTGATAGAGCCTTTGCAACACAAAAGGGTTCTGTCTGCAGGGGTTGCAGCACAGAATAGACAGGGAACACGAATAGAGGAGGAGCAGGTTATGAAGAAGCTTATTTTTACGGCAGCAATTGGCATCGTGGCAGGTCTGGTTTTCGCGCAGGATGTAGTAATGGTTGAACAGCAGCCGTCGGATGTTTCCGTCAGTGCCGATGTGGGTCTCTATTCCGCTTATGTATGGCGTGGTCAGGTGCTTAATGACAACATGGTTGTGCAGCCCTCCGTAACTGCCGCTAAAGGCCCGTTCAGCCTGAATGTCTGGGGCAACTGGAATGCAACCGAAAACGCCGCCCAGGACACCGGTGAAATCGACTACACCGCCGCCTATACCCTTCCGTTCAGCACAGACGATGTCACCATGGATATCGGCATGATCTTTTACACCTTCCCGGGTAATGGAAATAGCGCTCCATCAACCGAAGAGGCGTTTATCAAAGCCACCTTCAACAATATCATCCTGACCCCCGTGGCCAGTCTGTACTATGATTTTGATGAAGCCGATGGCTTCTACGGCAATCTGGCCGTTTCCCAGGGTGTGGAAATCAGCGATGCCATGACAGCTGAAATCGGCGGCTCGATCGGCTACGGTTCCCAGAACTACAACAAATATTATTTCGGAAACGATGACGCTGAAGGATCCCTTAACGACTACAATGTGTATGTTTCCGCCAACTACGCGCTGACTGAAAAGCTCACCCTCGGCGCGCTGTTGCAGTACACCATGCTTGACGGCAGTGTCGATAACAGCGGCTATGATGCAAACGACCTCGTCTGGGGCGGCATCAACCTTTCCTACAAGTTCCTCTAAGCTGAACGGTAGAGAGATCAGAAAGCGCCTCGGGAAGCCGGGGCGCTTTTTTATTTGTTTCCAAGGTTTGGAAAACCGTCTATAAAACAGACTTTCAACGGGAGAAGAAAATGGACGAACTGCTCAAACTGATTAAAAACAATGCCAAAGAGAGCCCGGAAAATCTGGCTAAGCTGCTCGGAATCAAAGCTTCCGAGGTGTCGGCCCGTATTAAAGAATACGAAACCGCCGGAATCATCCAGGGCTATCAGGCCGTCATCAACGAAGATAAACTCGACAATGCGCCCGTCACAGCCGTCATAGAAGTCCGTCTCACCGCCGAACGCGAAGGCGGCTTCAACCGCATCGCCGAACGCATCAGCCGTTTTCCCGAAGTCCGTTCCGCCTTCCTCATGTCCGGCGGCTACGACCTGCTTCTCTTCGTCAGCGGAAAAACCCTCAACGAAGTCGCCAGCTTCGTCAGTGAAAAACTCTCACCGCTTGGCGGTGTGGTCGGCACGGCCACGCACTTCATGCTCAAAGCCTACAAGAAAAACGATGTCCTCATGCGTGGTCCTGATGAAAATGAACGCCCCCAAATCTCTCCGTAACCGCATTGCCTTGCATGTGCGCGACATTCCGCGCTCCGGCATCCGCGACTTCTTCGATATCGTCAGCACCCGCGACGATGTTATCAGTCTCGGCGTCGGCGAGCCCGATTTCGTCACGCCCTGGCACATCCGTGAAGCCGCCATCACCGCTTTGGAGCAGGGCGTCACCAGCTATACTTCGAATCTCGGTCTGCTCGCTCTGCGCAAAGCGATTTCCGGATACGTGCAGAAAAACACCGGCGTCACCTACAATCCAGAAAACGAAATCCTGATCGCTGTCGGCGTCAGCGAAGCCATGGATCTCGCTGTCCGCGCTTTAATTGAACCCGGCGACGAAGTGCTCTACCACGAGCCCTGCTACGTCTCCTACAATCCCGTCATCACCTTTGCCCACGGCGTACCCGTTAAAGTCGAAACCTCGGCTCAAAACGGATTCAAACTCACCCGCAAACAGCTCGAAGCCAAGGTCACCAAAAAAACCAAGCTGCTCATCCTCAATTTTCCGACCAACCCGACCGGTGCGGTTTTGTCGCGCAAAGAGACCGAAGAAATCGCCGCCTTCGCCATCGAGCACGACCTCATCGTCCTCACCGACGAAATCTACGGCGAACTCACCTACGATCAGAAACACGCCAGCTTCATCTCCATTCCCGGCATGAAAGAGCGCACCGTTTACCTGCACGGTTTCTCCAAAGCCTGGGCCATGACCGGGTTCCGCATGGGCTTCTCTTGCGCTCCGCCCGAGCTCACCGAAGCCATGATGAAAATCCATCAATACACCATGCTCTGCGCTCCCGTGCTCAGCCAGAAAGCCGCCCTCGAAGCACTCAAAAATCCCGAGACCGACATCGCTGAAATGCGCGACTCCTACTGCGTCCGCCGCAACTACATGCACAACGCCTTTCAGGAAATGGGCATCGACTGCTATCTGCCCGGCGGAGCCTTCTACATGTTTCCAAGCATCACGTCGCGCCGTAATGGAACGAAGGCGGATGGAAAATTCGGTCTCTCGTCCTACGACTTCGCCATGAAGCTCCTCGAAGAGGAAAACGTCGCCGTCGTCCCCGGCACCGCCTTCGGCGCCTGCGGGCAGGGCAGCGTCCGCTGCTGCTACGCCACATCCCTCGACGACATCAAAGAAGCCATGACCCGCATCGCCCGCTTCGTCAAAAAGCTTGGCTGACCCCGCTTTTTCCAACCATTGGAAGCCGGATGATCCGGCAGGCCTTTTATTTTCCAAACATTGGAAAAATGGCGTAGCTCTGAATAAGAGCCATACATGGATATACAAAGAAAAATTGATGAAATTAAAGCGAAACAGGCCCAGGCGCAAAAGCAACAGGGTTTGGGTCGGCCAATAATATCTGAGTTTTTTCAAGGCTGGCGGTTTGTGGCCGTTGGAAGTCGACTTTTTTATTCCCAAAGCTGGAAGACGTTTCATGACTTTTTATTTGATTATATCAAGGAGGTTTTAGGGACGCGCTGGGGAGATCGGGAGTTACAAAAACCTTTTAACGAAAGACACCCGATTCTTCAGTGGTATGAACTTGCTGTAAAATACATGAACTCGTTTATCAAAGAACGAGGAGTTGTTCATAGTGCCGCTATGACGGGTGCCACAGAAGGGTATCTCGGCTTGGCCTATAATCTATATCTTCTATCCCATAACGAAACGATTCAGGAAGCGCTACTAACTCGTCTAAGAAAAAACGATAAATTTCAAGGAGCCCACTATGAGATCATAGTGGCCGCAATGTTTATTAAGGCGGGTTTCGATATAGAATTCGAAAACGAGAGTGACCCGACCGAAACGCACTGTGAGTTTTCAGCCACTCATCGCGATACAGGCAAGAAATTCTCAGTCGAAGCCAAATCGCGCGCACCAGGGAAGGGAAATGTTGATGCTGGGAATCAACTTTATGAGGCTCTAAAAAAGGATGCGAAATTTGAGAGAGTTATTTTTATCGATATCAATGTTCCCAATGAGTTTGATGTTTCTCAGGGGCTTGGTTTTTTTCAAGAAACTATTGATGGGCTGAGGGGGCGTGAGAAAAAACTGACAATTAAGGGTCAGCCAGCTCCTGCTAGTTATATTTTTCTAACTAATTTTGCATACGGGTATCATTTGCGAAAAATCTCCTTTGAAAGGCCTGTAGTAGCCGAAGGTTTCAAAATTCCTGATTTTCGAGTCGACTCCAACTTTTCTGATCTAAGGGCCGCCTTGCGAGCAGAAGAGAGACATCGAGAAATGTTTGATCTCTTGGAGGCAATTCGAACACACAATCAGATACCGGCGACCTTTGATGGTGGGATACCGGAGTTGGAGTTTAACAAGACCGTTCCACAACTGAAAATTGGTGAAAAATATGAAGTCCCAACTCAGGACGGGATAGTAGTAGGGGTGTTAGAAGAAGCGGTGGTTCTGGAGACAGAAAAACTTGTTTACGGTGTTTACCGGGTAGAGGGCGAACGGAGAATAATCGCCACTTGTCCCCTGACGGACGATGAGTTGAAAGCATATAGGAGACATCCGGACACATTTTTTGGTGTATATAGGCCGACGGGAAAGAAAACAGAAAACCCTGTGGAAATCTTTCACGAGTTCCACAACGTATACAAAACCAGTTCGCGGGAAAAATTGTTGGAGTTTATGAAGGGTGCTCCGAACATTGGTGCCCTCAGAAAGCTTCCCCAGAGCGACCTCGCATTTTTGTATTGTGAGAATTTGGTGTATTCGGTAATGAAGCCCCGCGCATCAGACGCGAGTAGCGGTTGAGCGGTTTCCAACCATTGGAACCGTTTCTGCCAAGCCTTGGAACCATTCGCGTTGATTAGCGTTCATTCGCGGTTAAATCTTCCAAACATTGGAACTTTCCGTGTGTTCGGTGTATTCCGTGGTTCAGCCTCTTTCTCGGAGTCCCTCTGACTTCTTCAAGCGTCAGCGGCCCGAAGGGTCGGGCTCTGCGAGATGGTAGAAAAATCCCTTGTTTTAGGCGATTCTTCGTTATCCTCCGTTTCCTTCTGCAAAAAAGATTTCCGGCGATTGGCGGTTCGTGCTTAAATCCGGCTCCACCTTTTTAAAAACAGGAGTATCTCATGGCAAAAATCACGCGGGCGCTGTTGAGCGTCTCAGACAAGACGGGAATCGTTGACTTCGCCAAAGCCCTCGCCGCGCGCGGCGTCGAACTGCTCTCCACCGGCGGAACAGCCAAAGCCCTGCGCGATGCCGGCATCAAAGTCAAAGACGTTTCCGAATTCACCGGCTTTCCGGAAATGCTCGATGGTCGCGTTAAAACCCTCACTCCGCAGGTGCACGCCGGACTGCTTCATCTGCGTGATAGCGAAGAGCACATGAACACCATGAAGAAACATGGTCTTCAGCCTATCGACCTTGTCTGCGTCAATCTCTATCCCTTCGAAGCCACCATCGCCAAACCCGGCGTTTCGCTCGCCGAAGCCATCGAGCAGATCGATATCGGCGGCCCCACCATGATCCGTTCTGCCGCCAAAAACATGAAATTTGTCACCGTCATCACTGACCCGTCCGACTACACCCGCGTGCTTGAGTCCATGGACGCTAATGGTGGAAATACCACTGAAGAGCTTCGCTTCGAACTCGGCCAGAAGGTCTTTGCCCGCACCGCTGAGTACAACGCCGCTATCGCAGGCTATCTTGCCCAGCAGATGAAAACCGCTGCGCCGTGCCCGTTCGTCAAAGCCGCCTCCAACGGTGTCGAACTGCGCTACGGCGAAAACTCGCACCAGAAAGCCTGGCTCTACACCGACGCTACCGCCACCGAAGCCTGCATCGCTCATACCAACGTCCTGCACGGCAAAGAGATGAGCTACAACAACTATGTCGACGGCGAAGGCGCGCTCGAAGCCGTTAAAGAACTTTCCGGCAAGCCCGGCGTCGCCGTCATCAAGCACACCAATCCGTGCGG
>JBAYVX010000013.1:0-15889 GCA_041674365.1 Kiritimatiellales bacterium
GATCGGTTTTTTTAGTGCTTTGGCCGCCTGCTTGGCGACATAGCCGTGGGAGGTGCCATGGAAACCGTAGCGACGGATTTTATGGAGGGTGTATTGATCTTTCGGCAACCCGTATAAATAGGCCTTGGGCGGCATGGTCTGATGAATGGCCGTATCGAATACTGCAATCTGCGGCATGTCGGGATACAGTTCGTAGATGGCCTGAATCCCCATCAGGTTCGGAGGGTTGTGAAGCGGAGCCAACACGGAGTTTTTCCGGATGGCATCTACAACATCACCATCGATTCGAACCGATCCGGTAAAATCTTCGCCACCATGTACCACGCGGTGTCCGACGCCGGAGAGTTCGTTCAGGCTTTCCAGCGCGCCCTTTTCAGGATCGGTGAGCATCGAGAAAATTGCATTGATCGCCTTCTTGTGGTCGGGAAGATCCAGATATTGGTGATCTTTTTCGCGTCCGGGTTTTTTGCAGTCCACACTGGCGCCGGAGATGCCGATGCGCTCTGCACCGCCCTGTGCCAGCACGGCAAAGTCACTGTTGCTGCCGATCGACTCGTAAAGTTTGTACTTGATGGAAGAGGAGCCCGAATTGATAACCAGAATTTTCATTATTCGTCCTGTTTACGTTTGTTAGTTCAGAGACTGTACTGCTGTGATGGCCGCAACGCCAACGATATCTTCAGCACTGCATCCGCGCGACAAATCATTCACCGGCTTTTTTAATCCTTGAAGGATCGGCCCGTAGGCTTCGGCACCGCCGAGGCGCTGCACCAGCTTGTAGCCAATATTCCCGGCGTTCAGATCCGGGAAAATCAATATACGGGCCTGCCCTGCGACCGGGCTGCCGGGGGCTTTGGATTTTCCTACGGAGGGGACAATCGCCGCGTCAAGCTGGAGCTCGCCATCCAGTTCAAAACCCTGATCCGCATATTCGGAAGCAATAATCTGCTTCGCCTTTTCTGTTGCGGCGACCACTTTGTCAATCAGCGGGCTGGAAGCCGAACCTTTAGTGGAATAGGAAAGCATGGCGACTTTGGTCGGAAGACCGAATTGTTTCGCAGTCTGTGCACTTTGCACGGCAATTTGCGCTAATTGATCTGCGTCCGGATTTTCAACCAGTCCGCTGTCGGAAAAAATATAGGGTACGTTGTTGCTGACCATGAAAAACAGTGCGGAAACCATTCCACCCTTCCTGGCTCCGCGGATAATCTGAAGTGCCGGGCGAACTGTATCCGCTGTAGAGTGAGCCGCGCCGGAAACCAGACCGTCGGCTTCGCCGCTCTGCACCATCATCATGCCGAAGTAGTTGACCTGCTTGACCGTTTCGCGGGCCTGATCGAGTGTAATGCCTTTGCTTTTGCGCAGTTCATAGAAAGCTGAGGCATACCCTTCGAGCCTGTCGGAGGTTTGAGGATTAATGACGGTGATGCCAGAGTTGAGGCGTGCCGCAGTTGTCTCGTCGCCCAATACAA
This sequence comes from Kiritimatiellales bacterium, assembly GCA_041674365.1. Taxonomy (GTDB): domain Bacteria; phylum Verrucomicrobiota; class Kiritimatiellia; order Kiritimatiellales; family Tichowtungiaceae; genus Tichowtungia. Next base: position 1,473 of record JBAYVX010000013.1, read on the forward strand.
TTACCCTGGCAATCCCTTCAGCAACAATCATATTGGCTGCCGTTGTAACGCGCTCGTCGGCGCCTTCGGGAAGAACAATTGTGCGTTGGTTGGCTTTGGCTTTATTAATTACCGTCTGAATAAATTCACTGCGACTCATTTTCCGGAACCCTTTCCATTTTTCAAAATCACGAAACTAAACAAATAAAAAACCCCCTAAGCTAGGCTTAAGAGGCTTTTACCATAAGGAATTCTCCCTGGGATTTACTTTTTGCTTTCGACCGGTTCGGAAGCTTCCACCCATTCAAGAATCACCATTTCGGACGCATCGCTCATCCGCGGGCCGAGTTTGGTGATTCGTGTGTACCCGCCGTTGCGTCCTGCGAAACTAGGAGCGATTTCGTCGAACAGCACCTTCACCTGCGCGGGTTGCTTGATCGTGGCGAGCGCCTGACGGCGGGCCGCCAGCGTACCGGCTTTGCCCAGTGTCACCATTTTCTCAGCCAGCGTACGGGTCGCCTTCGCTTTCGCGATGGTGGTTTTAATACGGCGCTCGGCAATCAGGTTGCATACCTGATTGGCCAGCATCGCATTGCGATGGGCTCCGGTACGGCCGAGCTTAACTGTTTTCTTAAGATGTCTCATGATAAACCTCGTTTTGTAAAACTATTCAACGTCTTTGGCCGGGGGCTTAAGCAAATCGGCTTCAAACGTCATGCCGAGAGACAGACCCATGTCCAGAATCTTCTGCTTAATCTCATTCAGCGATTTTTTACCAAAGTTGCGGTATTTGAGCATTTCGGCTTCCGTCTTCTGCGCCAGCTCGCCAACGGTAGTGATATTGGCGTTATTGAGACAGTTAGCGGCGCGAACGCTCAGCTCAATTTCGTTGACGCTGATATTAAGCTTACGGCGCAAATCTTCTTTTTCGATATCAATCTGTTTTTCGCTGGCTTCAAACTCGATCAGGTCTTTGTCGTAGCTAACGAAGATGTCGAGGTGATGACGCAGGATGGCGGCAGACATGGTGAGCGCGTCATCAGGCGTAACACGTCCGTCAGTCCAGATTTCGATAATCAGTTTGTCATAGTCGGTGCGGCGACCGACACGGCAGGTGTCTACATCGTATTTCACACGGGCAACCGGAGAAAAGAGCGAGTCGATCGGAATCAAACCAATTTCCTGTTCTTCTTTTTTATTGCCTTCCGCCGGGCAGTAGCCGCGGCCGACACGGGTTTCGATTTCGACTTCAAATTTACCGTTGCTGTCGAGCGTGGCGATGTGGTGATCGGGGTTCAGCACCTGGATGCTGTCGTTGACCTGAATGTCGCCAGCAGTGACTTCACCCGGTCCCTTTACGCTGATTTTCAGACGCTGAGGCTCGCGGGTATAGGACTTAAGCAGAACTTTTTTTAGATTGAGAACGATATCGGTAACATCCTCAACAACGCCCGGCAGGCTGCAGAATTCGTGCGGTGCGCCATGAATTTTAACGGATGAGATCGCGGTACCTTCCAGCGAGGAAAGCAATACGCGGCGCATGGAGTTGCCGATGGTACGGCCATAGCCGGCTTCAAACGGTTCGGCAACAAATTTTCCGTAGGTGGCGGTGGATGCGGCTTCGTCTTTGACGACCCGCTTGGGCATTTCGAAACGACCTAATCTGATTGGCATTGTCTTTTCCTCCCAGAACCGGGCATTAACCGATCCATATGGTGTTACTTTTCTATTGCTGATTCCGCTTAAACGCGCCGTTGTTTTCTCGGGCGGCAACCGTTATGCGGAACCGGCGTGGTATCTTTAATTGCTGAAACCCGAAGCCCGGCGGCCTGAATTGCCCGCACGGCCGATTCGCGGCCTGCGCCCGGACCCTGCACGCGGACTTCCACTTCGTTCATTCCATGCGCCATCGCGGCACGCGCGGCTTCCTGCGCCACCGTAGTGGCTGCAAAAGCAGTACTCTTGCGGGATCCTTTGAACCCGCAACGACCGGCACTGCTCCAAGAAATTACCTGACCACGCATGTCGGTCAGAGAAACGATGCAGTTATTAAAAGTGGTTTTGATGAACGCAATGCCGTACGGCACGTTCTTGGCGCCCTTCATGCGGCGTTTAGGTTTTCCGTCATCGACCGGAGCCTCTTCAATCTGAGCAAAAATATCTTTCTGCCTCGGCTTTTTGGTTACTTCAGCGGCGGGTTCTGCCGCTTCAACGGCTTTAACAGCCTCGACAACTTCTTCTACAGGTTTGGTTTCTTCAGCCATGAATCGGGTTCCTCAGTTAAAAATTATTTCTTCGCAGCAGGAGCCGACACCTTGGCTGCCGAACGGGCTTCTTTGCCGCGAACCGCACCGACCGTACGGACCTTACCTTTACGGGTACGGGCGTTGGTTTTCGTGCGCTGGCCGCGAACCGGCAATCCGCGACGATGACGGGTGCCGCGATAGGAATTAATCGAAATCAAGCGGCGGATGTTCTGTCCGATTTCGCGGCGCAGATCCCCTTCAATCGTATAATCCGCACGAAGAACAGCGGTCAGCTTGGTAATTTCTTCGTCGGTCAGACCGTCCGCCTTTTTAGCGGGATCCAGACCGGCTTTGGCGATCACTGCGCGGGAAGTGGTCAGGCCAATGCCAAAGATGTACGTCAAAGCATATTCGAGACGCTTTTTTCCGGGAATATCGACACCAATTATGCGTGGCATATAAAACTTGCTCCTTAAAAATTAACCCTGACGCTGTTTGTGACGCGGGTTGCGTTTGTTAATCACGTAAACACGCCCTTTACGACGCACAATCTTGTCGTCAGCGCTGATCTTCTTAACTGATGCCTTAACCTTCATAGTTCACCTAAATAATAATCCGCCCCACATTCATATTGTAAGGCGACATTTCCACCTTCACAAAAACGCCCGTTTCCGGCTCTTTTCCTTCACGGTCTCCAGGTGCAATATAGGCTGTAAACCGATGTCCATTGCCTAATACTGCCCGAAAAGCGTGACTATCTATCACGGCCTCTAACTGAGCGTCCAGTAAAATAGTCTCACAATCGTCCATTTTTAAGAGCGGCTCATCATACAGACCGGGGTTCCCCGTACAAGCCCCAATTCGAGAAAAAATCAACCTTCCGAAGGTTGGAAAAAAGATGCCCGATTTTTCCAAGGTCTTGGAAAAATTCAGTTAACCCGGCGGCTCCGGTTCCAATGTTTGGAAAACTAACGCCGCAAGACGACTTTAAAGACCTGCGCGGCTTCGCGGCGGCAAAGCAGAATGGAGCTGATTAGATAGACGATGATGCCCGCAACGACGGCTCCGACAACCGCGCCGATCTGGGCAAACTTACCGGAGACCAGATTTTCCAATGTTTGGAAAATCCATCCGTGCGTCCAGACGACAGCGACGCACATGGGAATGGCGGCCAGCGAATAACGTAGCAGACTGTTCCCTACTCCGGCCCAATCGGGTTTCCCGATGCGTTTTTGAAGAATCAACGCCAAAGCGACGGCGGCGAAGCCTTCGGCGAGCACGGTGGCGGCGGCGATCCCGGCATGTTTGACGGCCTGCGGCAAGGTGAGGATGAAGGTGATGTTGAGCACGAGATTAACAAGCACCGCGCAGACGGCGATGCGAACCGGCGTGCGGGTGTCCTGCATGGCGTAGAAGGCGGGTACAAAAATTTTGGCGAGGCTGAAGACGACGAGACCGGGCGCATAGCACTGGAGCGCGATGGCGGTCATCCAGGTGGAAGAAGCATCAAAGGTTTTCCACTCGAAGATCATCTGCACGACCGGCGTGGCCAGCACGAATAAGCCGGCGGCGGCGGGCAGCATGACATAAAAGAGCTGTTTGAGCGAGCGGCTGACGGTGAGACGGATTTCTTCGTGGTTGTCGTTAGCGGCATGTTTGGAAAAGACCGGCAGCAGGACGGTGCCGAGCGCGGTAGCGAAAATGCCAAGAGGGAAATAGATGAGACGTTCGCTGAAAAAGAGCGCGGCAGGCGCGGCAGGACTGATCCAAATGGCAAGCAGGCGGTCGATCATGACATTGACCTGACTGACGGCCATGCCGAGCGCTGCGGGGCCCATCAAGAGCATGATTTTGCGGATACGCGGATTTTTTTCCGAACCTTGGAAAAGTTCAGGATAAAACTTCGGCTTCCAGCCGAAACGTCGCAATACCGGCCACTGCACGGCCCATTGCAAAAAACCGGCCAGCAGAACGGCCCATGCAACGGCATAGATTTTTTCTTCCGGCGTGTTTCCAAACCTTGGAACCACGCAGACGATGGCGAGAATCCAGCAGACGTTGAGGATGGCGGGCGCAAACGAAGAGACGGCAAAATGGTGCAGGGAGTTGAGAATACCCATGGAAACGGCGGCAAGGCAGATGAAGATCATGTAGGGCATCATAATCCGCAGCAGGGAAAGCGTAAGCGCGGTCTTGGCGCTGAGTCCCGGCAGCAGTAATCCAGCGGATGCTCCGAGGATGATGAGAGCGGTGATGACGGCAAGAACCAGTCCGGTTAGGGTAATAACTTTATTGGCGAGCTTCCACGCCTGCTCCGGCCCTTCTTTTTCGCGGGTTTCGACCAGCACCGGAACGAAAGCGGCGGAGAGCGCCCCCTCCCCGAAGAGGCGGCGGAACAGATTGGGAATGGTGAAGGCGACAACAAAGGCGGACATCGGCAGGGTGGTGCCGAAGAAGCCAGCCATCAGAACATCGCGCGCCAGCCCGAGAAACCGGCTGAACATGGTAAAGCCGCTGACAATGCCTACGGAGCGGAGAATGCGTTTCGGTTCCATAATGTCTGTCTGATTTTTTCCAATGTTTGGAACTCGCAAGACTATAGAGGCTTTCGTATTTTGAGATCGGAAGTTTAACCACGGATTTCACGGATGGACACGGATAAAAGTTCACAATTACGGCACCAAGAGCTCAGTGAGGCTATTATCGGGGCCGCAATGGCCGTCCTTAACCGTCTCAAGCCGGGGCTGGACGAAAAATTGTATGAAAACGCCCTGATCATTGAACTGGAGAAGATGGGGCATACCTGCGAGCAGCAAAAGAATTTTCCCGTATATTATGATGGAAAACTGATCGGCACCCTGATCCCCGATCTAATTGTGGATGGCCTCGTCATTGTAGATCCGAAGGTTGTAACCGCATTCAATGAGAATCATATCGCCCAAATGCTGGGCTACCTGAACATAACGGGTCTTGATTTAGCTATCCTGATCAACTTTAAATACGCCTCCCTCAAATGGAAACGGGTGCTCGTCTAATCGGAGTATCCGTGATATCCGTGTAATCTGTGGTAAAAACTATGAGTACTATGAATAAAAACCCAGGCCGCCTGCTGGCGGGCAATGAAGAAATCCTTGCCGCCTCCTATGAAGAGTTCAACCGGATTACGGTCGATCTGGATCTGACCGATCAGCCGAGCCACCCACCCCGCACCCGGCAGAAAACCATTGCCGAACCGGTGAGTGTCTCCGGACAAGGTACATTCGCCGGAAAAAACACCACGACGATTACGTTTGAACCGACCGACCGCGAAGGCTGGTGGCTGGACCGCACCGATCAGCCGAACTCTCTGCCGATCCGCGTAGCGATTGATAATGTCTGGACGACCGGAGCGATTGTCAGCAATATCGTGCTCCGCGCAGGAGGCACGCATAACTACGTGCGTATGGTGGAACACATTATTTCGCTGCGCATGGGGCTGGATGTTGACAATCTGATGATCAAAATCGATTCCGGCGATCCGCCGCTCTTCGTGCGCGGAAGCCTCGATCTGCTGGAGGCGCTGGAGCGAGCCGGACGCAAAACGGTCAACCGTCCGGTAAAATATGTAACGGTCAAAGAGCCGGTCACACTTTGCTGGGATCACGGACAGTTTGTGTCGCTCGCACCAAATACGAATATTGTTCCCAAACTGATCGTTGATGCGGCGGTCAACTTCCCGAACGCGATCGGGCGGCAGCGTATTAAGTTTCCGGTCAACTTTGAGAACATCCAGACCGGAGCGGAGGCCCGTACCAACACGCCATACGGAAAAATGCTCTACTGCAAAACCATCGGCAAGATTTTTGCGGACATCCGCAATCTTGGCTACACCGATCAGAACATTCTGATTGCCAAGAAAAACAGTTATCACAATCAGCCGCGGCTGGTTCGTAACGGAAAATCGCTTGAGCCGATCTGGCACCGCAGCACGCTCGACCTGCTGGCGGCCGTTGCGCTGATTCCCGACGCGCGCTTCGTCGGCGAGATCACCTCCTATAAAGCCGGGCACCGCCTCGACTGCGACCTGATCACGCAGCTTTACCTGAACGATCTTCTGACACCGGTTGGAAACGGATGAATCCGGTTAGAGAAAAAATTGAATACTTCCTGACCAAAGGACTCCTTGCTGTTCTTCATTACTGCCCAGCTCCGGTAATTTACGGTATTTGCCGATCTTTTGCTGCCGTTGTCTACTTAGCCGCAACGAAGCGGCGGCGCATTACGCTGAGAAATCTGCGGCTCGCGTACCCGGAGCTGTCCTTAAAGGAGCACCGACGGATCGCGCGGAAGGCTTATGACCACTTCGGCCAGCTGATCGCAGAATCTGCAATGGTTCTTTCAAAAAAGATCAAGCGGGATGATTTGGGAACGTTAGTAGACGGCAGCGAGATGTCAAAATTGCGGGTCTTGGAGGACAGTAGCGAAAAAGGCGTTCTTTTTATTGCCGGCCATCTGGGAAACTTTGAACTTCTGGCTCATTATACGGGTTGTCAGCTCAGAAAAAGCGGTGCCATTGTTTTCCGCAGAGGGAGCAACCGGCTGATTGACAACCAGATTGTAACCCCGCTGCGCCAGTCATTCGGCAACAAGGTAATCTATAAACATCGTGCCCTGCCCCAGATTGTCCAGACACTGAGAAATGGAAACCACGTCGGGATGCTGATCGACATCAAAACCAACCGCAGCGAAGGCGTTCCGACAGTCTTTTTTGGAAAAGAAACGCTCGCTATAAAATCCTCGGCTTACCTGCAGGTTAAACTCAATATACCCGTTGTTGCAGTAAGCATGGTTCGTGTCGCACCGAAAAAATATAAGCTGGTGGTTCTCGATCCGATCCACTGGGAAGACGATGGTCGGCCGATCGATGAACAGGTTGCCGATCTGACTCAGCGGCACCACGCTGCAATTGAAACCCTGATCCGCCAGCATCCCGAGCAGTGGCTCTGGATGCATGACCGATGGAAATGCTGATGAAAGCGCTTATTCTAACCGATGAAAAACCGGGGCACGAAAATCAATCCGTTGCTCTCTGCCGCTATCTGGGTTTGGATTATGAAAAAGCAACTGTTTCCTACCCATGGAAACCCGCTAAAGCACTTTCCTATCTCCTAGATCGTCTCGGCATTTATACGGGCAGGATATTCCAGAGTTCAGAGTTCAGAGTTCAAAGTTCAAAATTCGGGGTAATCATATCGACAGGGTCTACAAGTTTTTATCCAAATAAGGTACTCGCCCGAAAACTTGGAATTCCAAACATCGCCATTCTGAACCCGAAGGGCTACCGGCTCGACTTTACCAGAATCCTTTGCCCCGCCTATGACCACCCACCGGAACGGAACAACATCATCGAATTGCCGCTCAATCTCTGTGCGGCTGATGAATCGTTCTTTGTTAACAAAGCCGCCGAATTTAAAAACAAACACACTCAGCAAAAACCCGCAGTCGGGTTTATCATCGGCGGGCCCAATGCCGTTTCGACCCTTGATGCCGGCGAAATCAAAAAGCAACTCGAACAGGCGTTCGCGCTGACCGAAGGGTGTGAACGCTGGGTGACCACTTCGCGTCGCACGCCGCCGGACGTAGAAGCGGTCATTGAATCCCTTCCTTTCAATTACAAACTCATCAACTCGCGCGATTCGTACAACCCGGTTCCAGCCTTTATTCAGCTCTGCGACCGGCTGTTCGTCACCAGCGACTCCGCCTCGATGGTCAGCGAATGCGCCAGCTTTGGAGCCGCTTCGGTTGAAATCCTGATGAATCGGCAGCTCAAAACACCGAATAAATTTCAAGAACTTATCCAAGGGTTGGAAAACCTCAATGCGGTTCATATCTTCAACGGAACCCTCGGCGCGGCCAATCGTAAAATCGACCTCTCTGCTCTGCTGAAAGAGAAGTTTGAACTGCTACTGGAAAATAAAGAATTCTGACCACGGATAACGCGGATCTACACGGATAAATAAGGTGCCGATTATTTATTCGCGCACATTCAAACCCAACTTGTGAGTATTTTTCCACCACCCGCTTCGCTAGAGGAACCTCCGAGGGGCTCCGAGAGGACGTTAGAAGTCAGACGGAATAAACGGTGCCCCTGAGTTTGTGGGGCATCCCTGTTAACACAGGGCTTGATTTGGAGCAGAGAGTTCAAGTGAAACCGTGCTTTCATTTCAGCTCTCTGCTCTAAATCTGTTCCGTTTATTACTGGAAGTTCTCTATCCTACTCCGAAGTCTGCTTTAGCGAAGCGGGTGGTAAAAAAAAATTCAGATTTCGATCAGTACGAATCAGATTGATTCCATATTATTTTCATCCGTGTAAATCCGTGTCATCCGTGGTTTCCGCCTGCGGTGGATCTGCCAAGGCAGAAAAAATCCCATCCAAAATAACTTATAACTCTTAACGGATAACTGTTAACGTCCTTCCCATGCACATTGTCCAAATACTTCCGGAACTGAATCAGGGTGGCGTCGAGCGCGGCACCGTCGAGCTGAGCCGCGAGCTGGTCAAACACGGACACCAAAGCACGGTCATTTCCGCCGGAGGCAGCCAGGCCGTACAGATCGAAAAGGACGGAGGGCGGCATATCACGCTCGACGTCTGCTCGAAGAATCCCTTCACCACGCCCCTGCGGATTTTTCGGCTGCGAAAAATCCTCCGGGAACTGGCTCAGGGATCAGAAGTCGGAGGGCGGAGGACAGAGGACAGAGGACATCCCTTGACAACCAGCAACCAGCAATCAGCAACTCCGAACCATGCGCCATGCGGCGGCATGATTCTGCACGCCCGCAGTCGCGTCCCTGCGTGGCTCTGTTATTTTGCAAATAAACAACTAAAAATCCCCTTCGTCACGACCGTGCACGGCTTCAACAGCGTCAATAAATACAGCAAAATCATGACACGAGGCGATGCAGTCATCTGTGTCAGCAACCCGGTTAAAAAATACATCCAGAAAAACTACGGCACGCCGGACGAAAAAATAACCGTCATCCACCGGGGAATTGATCCTGCGGAGTTCGATCCGGAAAAGCTCGATCAGAGCTGGATCGGCTCGTTCAAAAAGCAGTTCGGACTGAACGAAAAATTCGTCGTTACAGCCGTCGGGCGCATCACCGAGTTAAAGGATTACGAAACCTTTATCCAGGCGGTCGTCGCGTGCGCACACGACATGCCGGACATTCGCGGGCTAATTGTTGGCGGCGTGCGACACGACAAACAAGCCTATTACGAACGGTTGCAGTCGCTGGTCAAAGAACTGCACGCCGAAGACCGGATTATCTTCGCCGGAAGCCACAGCCGAATGCCGGAAATCTACGCACTGAGCGATGTACTCGTTTCCAGCTCCAAAAAGCCGGAAAGCTTCGGACGCACGCTGATCGAAGCGATGGCCATGAATACCCCGGTGATTGCCACACGCCACGGCGGCGCGCTCGATATCATCAAAGATGGGATCAACGGATTCCTCTTCGCTCCCGGCGATGTGACCGAACTGGCCGATGCCCTTCGGCGGCAGAAAGAAATTCCACGAGAAGGTTTGCGGGAGTACGTTCTTAAACGTTTTACTGTCGCGGCCATGGCAGAAAAGACGATAAATATTTATCAGCAGCAGATGAAACATTGTAAGGAGAACTGAATAATGGATGCAACGCCAGCATGGGGAACATATGCCCCCAAGCCAAAAATGTGGTTCGCCCGCTTTCTAACCGCAGCAGGGGCCGGAAGAGGAGCGATGAGGCGGAAAATCGGCGGCCTGTGGAAACGCCATCATGGTGCGCTGGTGGATATTGCAATTCGCGGAGTTAAATACCGGCTGAACCTTAGCGACAATATCACAGATGCCAAAGTTCTCTCGTCTTCTAAAGAATATGACGGGAAAGAGCTTTCCCTGTTGAAAAAAACCTGCCGCAACGGTGTTTTTGTGGATGTTGGCGCCAATGTCGGCTACTACTCACTGGCCTTGGCAAACGGCGGCGCGGCGTCCGTACTGGCCATTGAACCAAACCCGCCGACCCTGAGCCGGCTCCGGTTTAACATTAAAATCAATGAGTTTGAGAATCGGATCACAACCGTTCCCGTGGGAATCGGACCTCAAGGGGAGGCAAAATTCTTTTCTGCAAACGACCTTGGCAGCGCCAGCTTGATCGAAGATCCGTCTCACAAGAATACATCCATCACCATACAAACCCGTCCGTTGCTGGATATTATTAAAGAGCATGGAGTTGAAAAAATCGACGGGATGAAAATTGATGTAGAGGGCATGGAAGACCGAGCACTCCTGCCGTTTTTTGAGGCCGCGCAGAAATCTCTTTGGCCCTCGTGCCTTGTTATTGAACATTGCCACCAAAAAGAGTGGAAAGTGGATATTATTTCGCACCTGTTGAAGAGCGGCTATGTACAAGTCGAGAAAACACGGGCCAATACCGTATTGAAATTCAACAGCCAGGCCCGTTGACCCATTCTTGCTCTCCGAAAAGAAAAATGGTTAATTGACGCATAAGTCAACGAGGTACGCATGAATGATCAGCCGGTGAATGTAATTTGCTTCAAGTGGGGAACGCGCTACGGCGCTCATTATGTCAACAACCTCTATGCCGGAGTCAAAAAACACCTCCATCGTCCGTTTCGTTTTGTCTGCGTCACCGATGACCCATCCGGTCTGACCGAAGGGATTGAATCTGTACCGATTCCGGAAAACCCCGGGATTCCAAAATGGCCGAACGTCTTCATGAAACTGGTGGTTACAGCCGATGGTTTTGCCAATCTGAAGGGCCCGACCCTGTTTTTTGATATCGACATTATTATTACCGGCGACATCGACTGTTTTTTCGATTATATGCCGGGAAAAAACATCATCATTCACAACTGGATTGAACTGCGCAAAAGATTGTTTCGTAAACGTCCGGCGGTCGGAAATTCGTCGGTCTTCCGCTTTGAGGCCGGAAAATCACAATATATTTGCGACACGTTTCTGCGCGAAAAAGACCGGGCGATTGACCGGAACATCTTCGTTACGGAGCAGGCGTTTTTAACCTATGCGATGAAAGAACGAACTTGGTGGCCGGAAGAGTGGGTTCGCAGTTTCAAGCGGCACAGCATGCGCCCCTTTCCATTTAACCTCTTTATCCCGCCCGTTCTGCCGAAAGGCACCCGGATTCTGGTCTTTCACGGGCGGCCTGATCCGGATCAGGCACTGATTGGGTTTAAAGGCAAACATCTAAACCGGCATGCACAACCGGCCCTCTGGGTCGCCGACTACTGGCCGCAACCCGCGAGTTGATGACATGGACGCTGTACCACTGATACGGGTCAAACTGGCATCCAGAAAAATTCTCACCGGGGAAGAAACCGCTTTTGCCAAACAATGTCCGGGCGGGCGCCCCGAATGGGGAAACTGCCGGTTCATCACTGATCCATTTTCCCGCGAATATGACTGGCTGGTCGTTCTAGATGATTTATCATCCAGACTTTCCGGCCAAAAGGAAGAACTGGCCTGCCCGAAAACAAATACGGTCTTTATTACATCGGAACCCTCCTCCGTTGCCCGTTACGGGAAAGTTTTTGCCGCGCAATTCGGTCATGTACTGACCAGTCAGGAGGATTGGGCCCTGCCGCATCAGAACGCGATCCGCTCTCCGACAGGCAACATCTGGTTCTACGGAAAATCCTATGATGAAGCCGTTCAAGCGAACCCCTTCCCGAAAACCGGGCTGATCTCCACCGTCTGCTCTTCCAAGCGACAAGCCCACACCCTGCACTCTCTGCGATATGACTTTACGCAGCGTCTGAAAGCCGAACTGCCGGAGCTCGAAATTTTCGGACACGGCGTCCGCTATATTGAAAAAAAATCCGAGGCGCTCGACCCGTTTAAGTTCCATCTGTCCATAGAAAACCATGTCGCCCCGCACCACTGGACTGAAAAGCTGGCGGATGCGTTCCTCGGCTGGACCGTCCCGATTTATTTCGGATGCCCAAACGTATTTGATTACTTTCCGGAAGAAAGCCTCATCCAGATCAACATCCATGATTTTGAAGGCGCGCTTAAAACTATCCAACGGGTGCTGACGACGGAAGGCGAATACGAACGGCGACTCGACGCCGTCAAAGAAGCCCGGCGGCGTGTGCTTGAAGAATACAACCTGCCCGCGATGCTCAGCCGGATCATTGAAAGCGCGAAACCGCCCCCCCCCGACGCCGAAAAAGGGGCGATCTACACCCGGCGCATGATGCGGGCGCGACATCCTTCCGACCTGATCCGTTTTGCAATCTGGCGAAGTCATAATTTTATAAAAAGCATCGACCTCTTTCGATATAAGTAATACGAAGGTAAAAAAAGGAGATTCATGATGTCTCGCACGTGCTGGTTGCATTGGTTTATCCAACGAAAACAACGAAAAAGGAACATTCGAAGCGGCGGGTACAGCCAATACGGTCAAGATGTAACCGTCTTTGATCTTCTGGGAAAGCCCTCTCAGGGCGTATTTCTCGACATCGGCGCAAACGACGGAAAGTCGCTTTCGAACAGCCTGCTCTTCGAAGAAAAAGGATGGACCGGCGTTTGTGTAGACCCTCACCCGATTGTTTTTGAATCTTTGAAAAAAAACCGGAAGGGTCATCTGGTTAACGCCTGTATTGCAGATAAAGACGGCACCGTAAACTTTTTAGCAGTTGAGGGCCCGGCAAATATGCTCTCAGGAATTAAGGAGTTCTGTGATGTCCACCATATGGAACGGATCGGGAAAGAGATTGCACAAAACGGCGGAACAACCCGAACTGTCGAAATTGAGGCCCTCTCGCCGGCCACGCTGTGCAACCGGTTTGATATCCGGCAGATCGATTTTCTGTCAATTGATACGGAAGGGTGTGAGCTCCAGATTCTGAAATCATTTGATTTTGAAAACGTTCCCGTCCGCATCATCAGTGTTGAAAACGGATCCCGGTCTTCATCGATCTTCCGCTACCTGACATCAAAAGGATTCGTGCTGATAAAATGTGTTGGATGTGATGAGATTTACCGACACAAAGCCGTCACGTTATGATAAAGCCAAAAAAACGAATCGCTATTGCAGATATCGACCGCAAGTTCGTTCAAAACCTGCTGGGATTTGTTGACGATCGATACGATTTCGAGATAACCGCCGATCGCAATGCTGATTATGTTTTTCATTCGGTCGGCGGCTATGAGGTGCTGAAGTATTCAGGCATACGCATCTTTTTGGCCGGTGAAAACGTTACACCGAACTTCGCTTTGAGCGATTATGCCATGACGTTTGAGAAGCTCTCCTTCGGCGACCGCTATCTCTGGCTCCCGCTCATCAAACTCTACCGTGAAGCGTACGCCGTACTGACGGCTCCGCGCCCGCCGATTGACGATGTCCTGAAGCAGAAAACCGACTTCTGTTCGTATGTCATGTCCAACACCACCGACAGCGCGGAGGAACGAATCCACATTTTCGATTTGCTCTCCGCCTATAAACCCGTGAACTCAGGCGGCCGCTGGCGAAACAACGTCGGCGGGCGGGTGTCGGACAAACTGGATTTTCAGTCAAAACATAAATTTGTGATCGCCTTTGAAAACTGTTCGCATCCCGGCTATCTGACCGAAAAATTCGCCGAAGCCGCGGCCGCGAACGCCGTTCCAATCTACTGGGGCGATCCAACCATTGGAAACCTGTTCAACCCGAAAGCCTTCATCAACTGCCACGATTTCCAAACCTTGGAAGAAGCCGTCGAAGAGGTGAAGCGCATTGACCGTGATGATGGGTTTTACCGTCAAATGCTCTCGGAACCGTGGTTTCCCGAAGGAATTGAGCCGGACTGTCTGCGCGATGAAACCATTGCGGCATTCCTTTCCAACATTTTCGATCAGGAACCGCAAAAGGCATTCCGGCGCAATCGCGGACGATGGGGAATCAAAACCGAACAAAACCTCTACGACATGTACCACCGTCCCCATGTGCATAGCTTTAAAATGTTCCGCAAGGGCTGGAGAAGGTTCTTCCACACCGTCTTTCCCCGCCGGAAAAAGCACTAACACACAAGGATTTTCATGCCGACGTTCTGCTGCATATTATTTTCTTATAACAGAGCCCTTCAGCTGGATCTGACATTACGGTCTTTATTTGAAAAAATGATAAACGCCGGCATGAATATCGCCCGGCTGA
>JBAYVX010000014.1:0-15562 GCA_041674365.1 Kiritimatiellales bacterium
AATTTTTCCAAACCTTGGAAAAATTTGAGAGCAGGGTTTCCAATCATTGGGAAATTTTCCTCGGTCGCTGGATCGAAGCGTGAGAAAACGGTTTATTTTAGAACAGTTATCAGGTATCAGTTACCGGTTCTCGGGCTGGGATTTTACGGAACAGACCGCAGATCAATAACTTTTAACCGATAACGGATAACTGCGCGAAGCGAACGGAGGGTTTTATGTCAGGGCATAGTAAGTGGGCGAATATTAAGATTAAAAAGGGCAAGGCGGATGCCGCGCGCGGTAAGGCGTTCAGCAAGATTGCCAAGGAAATGACGGTGTCGGCCCGTATGGGCGGCGGCGATCCGGCGGCGAACATCACACTGCGTATGCTGATCGGCAAAGCCAAGGCCGTGAATATGCCCAAAGACAATATCGACCGCGCCATTAAAAAGGGAACCGGAGCACTGGATGGCGGCGCGCTGGAGGAGCTGATGTATGAAGCCTACGCTCCGGGCGGAGTTGGAATTGTGATTCAGGCACTGACCGATAATAAAAACCGCGCAGCTTCTGAAATCCGCAACGCCTGCACCAAAAACGGTGCCAGTATGGCGCAGCAAGGCGCTGTCAGCCGTATGTTCCAGCGTAAGGGGCAGATTTATATTGATGCTGCCGGCATTGAGGAAGACAAGCTGATGGATATTGTGATCGAAGCGGGCGCGGAGGATATGCAGCGTGACGGCGATCAGTTTGAGGTGATTACCGCTTTTGGCGACTATGCTGCCGTGTCCGAGGCGATTTCCGCGGCGGGCATTGCGATGGCATCTTCCGAGCTGACGATGCTTCCCGAGATGCCGACGCAGATCAGCGATAAGGAGCAGGCGCAGAAGGTGATGAAGCTGATCGAAGCGCTGGACGAGCTCGACGATGTTCAGAACGTCTATGGCGCGTTCGAAATCGACGATGCGATTCTCGCGGAAATGGAATGAATAAAATCCGTATCCTGGGCATAGACACCTCGTTGCGCTCATCCGGCGTGGCGGTGATTGAGGTGTCCGGTCAACAGATGCGGGCGCTGGCCTACGGCCGGATTCAAAATAAAGCGTCCCTTCCGCATACCGGCTGTCTGGCGGCGATTCATCAGGAGATCAATAAACTGATTACCGAGTTTGAGCCCGATGAAGCCGCCATTGAAGGCGCTTTTTTTGCCAAGAACGCCAAAACGGCGATGATTCTCGGTCAGACGCGCGGTGTGGTGCTGGCGGCCTGTGCATTACGTACGCTGCCGGTTTATGAATACTCGCCGCGCTCAATCAAGCAGGCGACGGTCGGGGCGGGGGCTGCTACAAAGGAGCAGGTGGCCAAAATGGTGATGCGTCTTCTGGGGCTGGAGGAGCAGCCGCAGGAAGATGCCGCCGATGCGCTCGCCGCCGCCATCTGCCACGCCCACCAACGAGGCCTTCCGGAAGCCTTGCGTTCAAAACCGGTTTAATGTTAGTTTCCGTGCCCTGTATAAGAAAAACAAAAGGAGAACAGTCTGATGGAACTCAAGGAAATCAAAAAAATCGTTGAGATGATGACCGATAATGATTTGGCTGAATTTTTGCTCGAAGAAGAAGCGTTTACTTTGCAGCTAAAACGCGGCACATCCGGCGTGATGCAAATGGTCTCCGCGCCCCAGATGATGGCTGCTCCGGCCGCTTCACCCGCTGTTGCTTCCGCTCCGTCTGCCGCGCCCGTTTCTATTGATGAGAATGCCGGATTAATCGAAATCAAGTCGCCGATGGTTGGCACGTTTTATCGTTCTCCTTCTCCGGATTCCGACGCTTTCGTTCAGATCGGCCAGGATGTGATGCCCGACACGACCGTTTGCATTATTGAAGCCATGAAGGTGATGAACGAGATCCAATCCGAGGTAAAGGGCAAGATTAAGAAGATCCTGGTGGATAATGCTACGCCCGTGCAGTTTGGTCAGGCGCTCTTTCTCGTCGAACCCGCCTAACAGCCGGTTTTCATTTAAATCCTGATTTTTTACGAAACGGAACCGTTCATGTTTGAAAAAATACTGATTGCCAATCGCGGTGAAATTGCGCTGCGGATTATCCGGGCCTGCAAAGAGCTGGAGATACGGACTGTTGCGGTGTATTCGGAGGCCGATGAGGAATCATTGCACGTTCAGATGGCCGACGAGGCCATTTGCATCGGCCCCGCTTCAGCCACGTCCAGCTATTTGAAAATGGCCAACATTATCAGCGCCGCCGAAGTGGCCGATGTGGATGCCATTCACCCCGGCTATGGTTTTCTGGCGGAAAACGCCCACTTTGCTGAAATCTGCCGCAGCTGCAATATTACCTTTATCGGGCCGGATCCTGAAATTATCCGCAAGATGGGGGACAAGGCGATTGCCCGCGATACGATGAAAGCGGCCGGTGTGCCGATTACCCCCGGCAGCGACGGGATTCTTGCCACCAAAGAAGAGGCCCTCGAGCTGGCTCATAAAATGGGTTATCCCGTTTTGATCAAAGCAGTTGCAGGCGGCGGCGGTAAAGGGATGCGCGTGGCGCATAACGACGTCAGTCTGGTACAGGGCTTCATGATGGCCCGCGCCGAAGCCGAAAGCGCGTTCAGCAATCCCGACGTGTTCATGGAAAAATACATCGAGTCCGCCCGGCATGTCGAAGTACAGATCATCGGCGATAAGCACGGCAATGTGGTTCATCTTGGTGAGCGTGACTGCAGTATTCAGCGCCGTCATCAGAAACTGGTGGAAGAGTCGCCTTGTCCGGTTCTTTCACCCAAAGAGCGCCATGCGCTTGGCGAAGCCGGTGTGAAAGCCGCCAAAGCGGTTGGCTACAACAGCGCCGGTACCCTCGAATTCCTTTATGATGAAAAGGAAAAGAAATTCTACTTCATGGAAATGAACACCCGTATCCAGGTGGAACACACCGTCAGTGAAGAGGTAACGGGCATTGACCTCGTAAAAGAGCAGATTCTGGTCGCAGCCGGCAAAAAGCTTTCCTTTACGCAGGACGATGTAAAAGTGCGTTATCACGCCATTGAATTCCGCGTGAACGCCGAAGATCCCTACAAGAACTTCACTCCGTCGCCAGGCAAAGTGGAGGCCGTTCATTTTCCCGGCGGCCCCGGTATTCGGATCGATTCACACGTTTACAGCGGCTACACCATTTCGCCGTACTACGACAGCATGATTGCCAAGATTATTGCCCGGGGTGCTACCCGTGAAGAAGCGCTTAACCGTCTTCATCGCGCGCTTGAAGAGTTCACTATAAACGGCCCGCACACCAGTGTACCGGTCGGTATCGCTTTGCTGATGGATAACCGGTTTCGCCGGGGCGAATACAACACCGCTTTTCTCGAGAAATTTATGCACGAAAATTTTATGGTAGACCGGCAGTAAAGGAGAAGCATCTATGAGCGATAATAAAGATAAAAAAATGACAACCCCTCCTTCCCGTAATTGGCCTGTTCCGGATGAGCAATCCGATGACGCAGGGCTTGGTACAGTGCGGATACACAATAATGTGATTGCAGTCATTGCTCACGAGGCTGCCGATCGTGTACCCGGCGTTGTGGAGCTTTCCGGAACGCTCGTTGACGAAATTGCCGACATCATTGGCAAACGCTCCCGAGACCGTGGCGTCCGCGTTGCCGTCGAAGCCGGAAACACGATCGTGGTGGAGTTGACAGCCATCTTGGAGTACGGCGTCAACATTCCCGAAGTCTGCGGAAAACTTCAGATGGAAGTTCGTAAAGCCGTTGAAGACATGACCGGCAAGCGGGTGCAGGCCGTCAATATTTCGGTACAAAGCATTCGACGCAGTGCGAAGGATTCCTCAGGAGGAATGTAACATGACAAAATTTCTTCACGTACTTTCCGGACTCGTGATCTGGTTTCTTTTCGCCGCTCTGGGCGGGGCTCTCATCTACGCCAACGGCCTCTGCGTAGAAGAAGGAATTCTGGGGGCGTTTTACCTTCACGAACGGTGGTATGAAGCCATGGGCGCCGGCGGGATTATGATCCTGTTAATATTACTTTATCTCGTCACCTTTGGTCCGCGCCGTCCAAAAGTACGTTATATTTCCTTCGATTCCGGAAATGGATCGGTTTCTATCAGCATCAACGCCGTGCGCGACTATATTCGCAAGCTCAGCGGCGAGTTTGGCGCCATTGTCAGCATCGATCCGAAAATCCGGTCCGACAAAGACAGCATCAGTATTGATCTGAATGTCAATCTGGTGGCGGGTGCCCGTATTCCGGAGCTATCTCAGGAGCTTCAGAACCGGGTTCGCGAAAGTCTGCGCGATGGACTGGGCATCGATGAAGTCAATGAAGTTCGGGTTCGCGTTCAGGAAATCACTGGGGAGCCGCGCTCTGCCCGCCGCGATTGATCCCATGAAGAACGCCATCTTGCCCCAGCTCGTTATCGTCGGCTCCATCGGCATAGACACGATCGAAACACCGCGCGAAAAACATGTCGAAATCCTCGGCGGCTCCGTCAGCTACGCCTGCGCCGCCGCCTCATTCTTCGTCAAAACCGGCATGGTCGGCGTCGTCGGCACCGACTTTCCGCCGGAACACCGCGCCCTCTGGGAAAAAATGGGCATCGACCTCTCCGGGCTTCAGACCGAAGAGGGAAAAACCTTCCGCTGGTCAGGCGTCTATGAAGAAAACATGGACAATCGCCGCACGCTGCTCACCGAACTCAACGTCTTCGAACGCTTCACACCCGAACTGCCGGAAAGCTATCGCAATGCACCGTATCTTTTTCTCGGCAACATCGCGCCCGAGCTCCAACTTCATGTCCTCGAACAGGTTCATTCGCCGAAGTTTGTTCTCATCGATACCATGGATCTTTGGATCAACATCGCCCGCGACAAGCTGGTCGAAGTCGTCGGCAAATGCGACATGCTCACCTTGAATGAATCTGAAGCGCGTCTCTTTACCGGTGTGCATTCCCTAACGGATGCCGCCGAAGCGCTGCTTTCTATGGGGCCGAAGTTTGTTCTCATTAAAAAAGGCGCCAGCGGTAGTATGCTCTTTTCTAAAGAGGGGGTATTCCTGCTCCACGCTTTTCCGCTGGCCGACTTCAAAGATCCGACCGGTGCGGGCGACACATTTGCCGGTGGTCTCATGGGTGCTTTAGCTGAATTCGGCAAAACGGACGAAAAATCGATCCGCCGCGCTATGCTTTACGGCAGTGTCACCGCCGCTTTCGGGGTTGAAGAGTTCAGCCTCGAACGTCTTGCCGCTCTTGACCGCAAGCAGATTGACGCCCGTTCAAACATGCTCAAGTCAATGTGCTGCATTGATTAAGGTGAAAATATGAAGAGAAAAACCCTATACCTTTAAAGGTGTAGAAGTGTTTTTCATGTAATGTGTTTATAATAAGCTGTATACGCAAAAAATACTGTTTTTTTTCGGTCATTCCAAACCTTGGGGACATGAAATCCTTCAGTACACCGGTTTTTCCAAGGTTTGGAACTGCCGTGGTGTTTGACACTCTTCTGCCATCTTGTTAAATTCTTGCCGTCTCGCTGGTTGCATTTGTACGAAACCCGGAAGGAGCGTAAGACATGTCAGCATGGGCGATTGTTCTAGCATGCGGTAAAGATCAGGAAATCGGAGCAGGTGTCGATGTGGCATTTCTTGCGCTCGGTTCACGTCCGGTTGTGGCGCGCTCTATTCAGACCTTGGAGCAGAATCCGCTCATTGAAGGCATCATTCTTGTTGTGCGCAAAGAACGCGTGGACAGTGCGTTGCATACGGTTCGCTCTTTCGGATGCCGTAAAATTTCGGCAATCGTCGCCGGGGGGCCGGTTCGATTAACCAATCTGAAAAACGCGCTGGAAAAAGTCCCGGAAGAAGCCACCACCGTATTGATTCATGAAGCCGCCCGTCCGTTTTTGGATAACGGAATCATCACGGAAACCATCAAAGCCGGTAAGCGCTATGGTGCCGCTATCGCTGCTGTGAAAAGTTCTGAAGCGGTTAAGTTTGCCGAAAAAGGGCAGAAGGTCGCCAAATCGCTCGACCGAAATAGTGTCTGGCTGGTTCAAAGCCCCCAGGTCTATAAAATCGAGATATTCAAAAAGATGCTCAAGAGTTCCGGAAAATTGCTGGACGATGATTCTGAGCTGCTGGCTAAAGGAAAGCAGGATATCCATCTGGTAGCCGGCTCAACCGGCAATATGAAAATCCGCACGGCTGACGACCTTCAGGTTGCTTCCGCAATTCTCAGTGTCGCACGGAAAAACAATTAAACTCTCCCCTTGTTGGCGAGCGCTTCACCAATTCGTTGGTAATGTATCGTCCAAGATGTGACCGGCGGATTGCCTGCAACAGCTCCATCATCTGATCTTCCTCGCCTTCGGCAACCAACAACACACTGCCGTCGAACTCATTCTTCACCCAACCGGTTACGTCCAGCCCCTGCGCCAGACTCACCGCCGTGTACCGGAACCCAATTCCCTGCACCCGGCCTTCATAACGCACAGTTATTCGTTGCCGCTTCATCAAATAAAACGGATCAGGTGCGGCGGTTGGCCAGCACCTGAATCCTTGTAAACCCCGGTTCGATCAGCAGGGCGTTACATTTTTGGCGCACGGACCTTTTTGTCCCTGACCTTCTTCAAAAGCGACTTTTTGGCCATCGTTAAGCATGGCGCGTCCCGGGGTCTTCACTTCAGAGTGATGCACAAACAGATCTTTGCCTCCATCATCGGGGGTGATAAAACCAAAACCTTTTTCTGAATTGAACCACTTCACGGTACCTGTACTCATAACGCACTTCTTTCTTTTATTTTACTGTATATCGATCCACACATACGGATCGTTTAAATCAACTTCGACGAGTTTTCCTGCGGCGGCACGTCAGGCGTTCCCGCCTTCTTCTGCCGCTTTTCTTCCTTTTTTCGTTTTTTGGCGAGTTCTTTTTGTCGTTTTTCAAACGAATAGTTGGGTTTGGCCACCGGTACTCCTCTTGGTTGATTTGAGGCTTTATATCACGGAAGCGGGGTATTCTTTCATTAAAAGTGCATTTATCGACAGGCGAAGTTTCCAATGTTTGGGAAAAACCGGCCGAATTTTTCCAGACATTGGAAAACTCTATACCCTTGTACCGCGACCTCTTCGTCCCTTTTCCTATAGATCAAAGTAGTACGACTGCGGATGGTGTGTGATCAGCGCAAAGGTGGATACTTCCGGGTCAGCCATGAACAGTTCGGTGACTTTCAGGCCGATACGGTCGGTGTCGAGCAGATCGCAAACCACCTTGTTCATCTCCAGATCGGGGCAGGCGGCGTAGCCGAACCCGAAGCGGCTCTGGTCGAGTTTGTTTTTCCAAACCTCGGAAAGAGTCAGCTCGCCTTCGGTTGATCCCCACAGCAAACGAATCTGCCGGTGGGCGTATTCCGCCAGCGCCTCAGCGGTCATGACGGCCAGGCCGTGGAAAAGCAGGTAGTCGTGATAACGGTTGGCATCGCGCAGCTCTTTTTCTTTATCCATTATTTTGCGGCCGAGCGTGACGGCCATTAGCGCACAGATGTCCTGATCCGGGCGGAAGAAATCGGCCAAACAAAGTTTTGCGCCTTTTGTGCTACGCGGGAAGGGCATCGGGATGGTGCCGCCCGCGGGATTCTCCAGATAAAAGGTATTGCCGGTCGAATGGCAGTTGAAAAAGCCGTGGATCACTTTCGGGACAAACACGTCGCGAGCGATCTGCTTCATTTCTTCAAGCTTGGGATAAACTTCGTCGTCGAGCAGTTTCTGATACTCCGTGTCGGAGAGTTTACCTTTCTTGTAGCCCCATGCGCCTTTAATCATCCCGTTCAGGTCGAGATATTTCCAGATGGCATCGAGCGGAATGTGTTTGGTTACCGTGGTTCCGATTTTTACATCCGGAACCGGCACATCGGTTGCGATCAGTTCAACCGCCTCATCGGTTTTTCCAATGTTTGGAACTTCGCAGCCGAGGCCGTCGCGCGTCGGCGCGACATACTCTGGAAGTTTTCCGGTGTCTTTGAGTGTCTGCATTGCGGCCAGCCCGGCAAAGGCGTCTTTGCAATAAATCACCTGTCCGGAATAATGTGAACGGCAAGCCTGATCGACGAATTCTTCGGAAAGTGCTGCGCCGCCGAGCAGTACCGGCGTTTTGAATCCGGCATGTTCAAGAATCTTTATATTCTCAGCCATCACCGCCGTGGATTTCACCAGCAGTCCGCTCATGCCAAGCGCCATGGCGTTATGCTCTTTCACCGCGTTCATCATTTTTTCGATTGGTGCTTTAATGCCGATATCGATTACGTCAAAGCCGTTGTTGGAAAGAATGATGCCGACGAGGTTTTTGCCGATGTCGTGCACATCGCCTGCAACGGTGCCGATCACGACCAGCGGGACTTGCTCGCCCGCTTTGCTCTTTTTCATGAACGGTTTGATCATATCGACCGCGCGCTTCATCACTTCGGCGGACTTCAGCACGAAGGGTAGCTGCATAATACCGTCGTTAAAGAGCCGTCCGACTTCTTTCATTGCCGGAAGCAGAAGCGAGTTGAGAAGTTCCTCGGCACTCAGCTCCTTGAGCAGGTCGGGAATGGCGGGTGCCAGCCACGGCGATTTGCCGCGTATAATAGCGTCGGTCAGGACATCGCGTGACGGACGTTTTTCGACAGCAACCTCGGCGGTTTCCTGCACGTTTTCGAAT
Organism: Kiritimatiellales bacterium; assembly: GCA_041674365.1. Classification (GTDB taxonomy): domain Bacteria; phylum Verrucomicrobiota; class Kiritimatiellia; order Kiritimatiellales; family Tichowtungiaceae; genus Tichowtungia. The sequence goes on from JBAYVX010000014.1 coordinate 8,697, forward strand.
AGATTAATATAGTTTTCGAGCGGGTCGCCGTTTGTCCGATCGTTCGCCAGCAGTGCTTCGGCACCTTTACGCAGCGTTTCAGGAATCTCATTGAGCGGCACAATGGAGGCTACGTTGATAATACAGGCATCCATTCCCGCCTGCACCGCCTGATGCAGGAATACCGCGTTGATGATTTTACGTAACGGCGGCTTTAGACCGAACGAAATGTTGGAAAGGCCGAGCATGGTCCGCACGCCGGGCAGTTCGGCCTTGATCCGGCGGATCGCTTCCAAGGTTTGGAAAGCCGCGTCGCGCAGGGTGGCGTCGCCGCTGCAAATGGTGAATGTCAGCGGATCGATCAGAATTTCTTCGGCCTTGAGTCCGCGCTCGACGCAGAATTCGACCAGCCGTTTGGCAACCGCGACCTTTTCGTCCGCGTTCATCGCCATTCCTTTTTCGTCGATTGTCAGCGCGATCATCGCCGCACCATAGCGCCGCGCCAGCGGCACAACCTGCTCAGCGCGCTTTCCGCCATCTTCAAAATTGATGGAGTTGATCAGCGCCCGCCCGCCGTAGAACTTGAGCGCCTGCTCGATCACCTCGGCGGAGGTCGAATCGATCATCATCGGAATTTTGCATTCGCGCGCCATACGCGGAACCAGCACCGCGATGTCTTTGCTCTCGTCGCGTCCGGCATAGCCGCAGCTCAGGTCGAGCACGTGCGCGCCGGTATCTTCCTGTTCGGTCAGGATGTGGAATGCGCCTTCATAGTCGTTGGCCAGCAGCGTGTCGCGGAACTTTTTGGAGCCGGTCGCGTTGGCGCGCTCGCCGATATAAAGCGGCGCGGGTTCTTGTGTCAGATCGACCGGAAAAAAGAGGCTGGAGGTCTGTTGCGGCGCGGCAACCGGTTCGCGGAGTTTCCAAGGTTTGGAAAACAGTTTGCGCACTTCACGGATATGCTCCGGCGTGGTACCGCAGCATCCGCCGACGATTGATAGACCCTGTACTTTTGCCAGCCCGGCCACCTTTTTGGCGAACTCTTTCGGCTGAAGCGGATAGTTGACTGTTCCGTCCGCGCGTGCTTCGGGCATTCCGGCGTTGGGCATGCAGGCGAGACCGGTTTCCCACACTTGCGCAAGTGTGTCGAGGTGGTGTTCCATTGCATCCGGGCCGGTCGCGCAGTTGAGGCCGAGAACGTCGATCGGGTAGGGGGCGAGAATCGCGGCGGCGGCAGGCACACTTGTGCCGACCAATAGCGTGCCGGTTGCTTCGACGGTAATGGAAACGTAGCGGACGATGTCACTATTCGGGCCAAGGATGTCGTCGGACGCCGCCAGCGCGGCTTTGATCTGGAGTGGGTCCTGACAGGTCTCAATAATCAATCCGTCCACACCGCCGTCGAGCAGGCCTTGAATCTGGATTTTGTAGGCTTCGACCAGCGGATCGAAAGCAATATGTCCGAGTGACGGAAGTTTTGTTCCAGGGCCGATCGAGCCGAAGACGTAGCGCGGTTGTTCCGGTGTGGAAAATTCAGCGGCACATTCGCGGGCGAGAATTGCGGCGGCTTTATTAATCTCGTAAGCGCGGTCGGACAGATTGTATTCACCGAGTGTTACCGGCGAGGCGCCGAAGGTATTGGTTTCAACCGCATCGGAACCGGCGGAAAAATAGGCGCGATGCAGCCCGCGGATTATATCGGGCGCGGAAAGGTTCAGCCACTCGTTACAACCCTCGACGGAGCCCCACTGTTTGGCGGTGATGGTTTGTCTCTGCAAAAAGGTTCCGGCGGCTCCATCGAGCAGGAGCGGTCCGGATTTCAGTCGTTCTTTTAATGTCATGACGCGAAACCTAGCAGATCGGCCTTACTTTGGCAACCATCAATCCTAAAATCCGGATAAACGGATTTTATTTTCCAGACCCGCGGATTTAATCCGGTGCCGGTCAGGCGCCCGGTAGCGGATGGAACGGTGCCGGTCGGAAATAACGGGGATAATTTTTCCAATGTTTGGAACGGAGGTATCCTGAGCAGGCGTATTCGCCAACTGGCCGACGCTATATTGCGACGGCAACGGAACAAAGTGAAGTGGCACCCGACCAATGGGAGAGAGGCCGCACGGATGTGCGGCAAGGAACGAAGTGACTGACAAATGCTTTTGTACTCCAAACAAAAAGAAGCAAAACGGCAAAATTGCGCTTTTCAACGGGGGGTGCAGGACGTAAAACCGTCCCCGCTTTAACGGAGGAGAAATCGCGTGGCAGAAAACGGAAAATGGTCCTCGTCACAGTCGGCGGAGCTTTACGGTGTCGAAAGCTGGGGCGCCGGATATTTCAGCATCTCTGAAAAAGGCGAAGTGACGGTGCACCCGGAAGGTAACGGAACGGCATCAGTCAGCTTGTACGATGTGGCGAAGGGGATTCAGGAGCGCGGGTTCGATCTGCCGGTGCTGGTTCGTCTGAGCGATATTCTCGACGCGCGCATTAAACGGCTTCATGAGAGTTTTGCCAAAGCGATTTCTGAATACAATTACGGCGGTGTCTACCGCGGCGTTTATCCGATCAAGGTCAACCAGCAGCAGCAGGTGGTGGAAGAGATCTGCGGCTTCGGCGCGCGCTACCATCACGGGCTCGAAGCCGGCAGCAAGGCCGAGCTGATCGCCGCCATGTCGTTTCTGCAGGATCCGGAAGCCTATCTGATCTGTAACGGCTATAAGGATGAGGAGTTTATTGATCTCGGGCTGCACGCGCTCAAGATGGGCCTGCGCTGCGTTTTTGTAATTGAGATACCGTCGGAACTGGAGCTGATTCTTGACCGTTCCAAAGTGCTCGGAATTCAGCCGATTCTCGGCGTTCGCATGAAACTTTCCTCACAGGCCAGTGGCCACTGGACGGAGTCGGGCGGCGAGCGCAGTGTGTTCGGCCTGAACACAGCGCAGCTGATCGATGTGGTCGACCGCCTTCGCAAAGAGAACCTGCTCGACTGCCTCAAACTGCTGCACTATCACCTCGGTTCGCAGATTCCCAACATCCGTGACATCCGCGAAGCGGTCAAAGAGGGCTGCCGCATCTACACCGGCCTCGTCGAAGAAGGCGCGGCGATGGGTGTGATCGACTTCGGCGGCGGTCTGGCGGTCGACTACGACGGCTCGCACACAAACTTCACCAGCAGCTGCAACTACACCACTGCCGAATACTGTTCCGCGCTGGTTGAAGAGGTGATGAGCATTCTGGACGAGACCGGTACGCCGCATCCGGATATCATCACGGAATCCGGACGCGCCACCGTGGCCTATTATTCCATTCTGCTTTTCAACGTGCTTGATGTCAGCCGTTTCGAAACCCACGCACTGCCGGAGAAGCTTCCGGAAGACGCGCACGAACTGTTGGTGAATCTGATGGGGGCCTATCAGGCGATGACGGCAAAGAATATGCAGGAGTGTCATCATGACGCAGTGTATTACCGCGATGAAATCCATGAGCTGTTCAAACGCGGCGGATTTTCTTTGCGAGACCGTGCACTGGCCGGGCAGATCTACTGGCACATTCTCACCCGCATTGCCACCCTGAGCCGCGGCATGCGTTATGTACCGGATGAATTCGAACATCTCTCCAGTGCGCTGGCCGATGTCTATTATTGCAACTTCAGTCTTTTCCAGTCGCTTCCCGACTCCTGGGCGATTGACCAGCTTTTTCCCATCCTTCCGATACACCGCCTGACAGAGAAACCGACACAGGACGCGATTCTGGCCGACATCACCTGTGACTGCGACGGCAAGATTGATCACTTCATTGATCTGCGCGATGTAAAAAAGACGCTTCCGTTGCATACACTGAAAGACAACGAAGACTACATCCTCGGCGTCTTCCTCGTCGGCGCCTATCAGGAAACGCTCGGCGACCTGCACAATCTGCTGGGCGACACCAACGTCGTCAGTGTCCGCATTGATGCCGACGGGCAGATTCACTACGCCCGCGAAATTGAAGGCGACTCCGTCGCCGACGTGTTGACCTATGTGGAATATGAGCCGAAGGAAATGGTCCGCCGCGTTCGCGAAATGTCCGAGAACGCCGTGAAAGCCGGCCGTATGACTGCCAAAGAGCGCCGTGCTGTCATGGACGCTTACGAAAACGGCCTGCGCGGCTACACCTACTTTGAGCGGGAAAATTAAAAATCCGAAGAACGAATCTCGAAAGACGATAAATCAGAATAATTAAGGACAGAATGATTATCTGTGTAATTCCGGTTGGTAAGAAAAATTATTCTGTCCTTAATTATTCTGATTAGAAATTAGAGGTTTGATATGGGGAAAGTTTTAATAATCGGAGCGGGGGGCGTCAGCGGCGTGGCGGTTCACAAATGCGCGCAGAATTCCGACATGTTCAGTGAGATTGTCCTGGCCAGCCGCACAAAGTCCAAATGCGACGCCATCGCCGCGCAGCTTGCGCGCCCGATCAAAACCGCGCAGGTGGATGCCGACAACGTGCCGGAGCTCGCCGCGCTCATCAAAAAAGAAAAACCCGATTTCGTTCTCAACGTCGCGCTGCCGTATCAGGATCTGCACATCATGGATGCCTGCCTCGCAACCGGCGTCAGCTATCTCGACACCGCCAACTACGAACCGCCGGACACCGCCAAATTTGAATACAAATGGCAGTGGGCTTATCATGACCGCTTCAAAAAAGCCGGTATCATGGCGCTGCTCGGTTGCGGCTTTGACCCCGGTGTAACCAGTGTTTTCTGCACGTATATTCAGAAACACTTGCTCGACGAAATCCACACCATCGACATCATCGATGTCAACGCCGGCGACCACGGCTATCCCTTCGCCACCAACTTCAATCCCGAAATCAACATTCGCGAAGTTACCGCCAAAGGCCGCTACTGGGAAAAAGGCCAATGGATCGAAACCGCGCCGCTGTCGGTTAAGCATCCGTTCAAGGTTCCGGAAAACATCGGAAACCCGAACATCTACCTCATGTACCACGAAGAACTCGAATCGCTCGCCAAACACATTCCGCATTTAAAACGCGCCCGTTTCTGGATGAGCTTCGGTGACAGCTACCTCAAACATCTCGAAGTGCTCCAGAACGTCGGCATGACCCGCATTGATGAAGTCGAATTTCAGGGACACAAAATCGTTCCGCTCCAGTTTCTGAAGGCACTGCTGCCCGATCCCGCCACTCTCGGTTCGCGCACCAAAGGCAAAACGTGGATCGGCTGTCAGGTCACAGGTCTGAAAAACGGCGAGAAAAAAACCGTCACCATCTACAACGTCTGTGACCATCAGGAGTGCTACAAAGAAGTGCAGTCGCAGGCCATTTCCTACACCACCGGCGTGGCCGCCATGATCGGCGCCAAACTCATGCTTTCCAATATCTGGAAAGGCGAGGGCGTCTTCAACATGGAGCAGTTCGATCCCGATCCGTTCATGGACGAACTCAGCCGCTGCGGCCTGCCGTGGAAAGTTGTCGAAAGCCCCGTCATCGACTTCGGATAATTTAACCACGGATGGACACGGATCAACGCGGATGGGACTCATACGGAATCAATCTGACTTGTATTGATCGGAGTCCGGAAAAGATTTTTACCACCCGCTTCGCTAGAGGGACATCCGAGGGGGTCAGAGTTGGGGATCAGAATAAACGAAACGGGCGATGCCCGCAGCCCTGTGAGCAGGGCTTGATTTGAAACAGGAAACCCGACTGAAAACCGGTTTTCGTGCGAGTTTTCTGTTTCAAATCTGTTCCGTTTATTGCCAGAAGTTGCCATTCCCTGCGGTCATTTCTTTCGGATATGCCGAAAGAACTTTCGGCTCTGCCTCAGGTCTCTGCCTTACTCCGAAGTCTGCTCCAGCGCCAGCGGGTGGTGAAAAATACTCATTAAGTTAATTTCGTATCAATCGGCAGAAATTGATTTAACCGCCCCGAAGCCTCGGGGTCTTCGACAAAAGAGCGCAGGGATCGCAAAAAATTCAACCGGCATGGGCAGAAGCGCTGCCGAAGGCAGGTGTTCCGCTCTACGGAACAGAAAACCCGACGGGAACAGATGTTCACAAACCGGTTTGCGAAATCTGCTTTCGTCGTGTTTTTAACTTTCTGTCCATGGCTTCTCCATTCTTATCTGTGTTGATCCGTGTAAATCCGTGGTTTGATCGGCCGGTTTTTGCGTTCTATGCGTTCTTTTGCGGTTGAGTTCTCATTCCCCTCAACTTTTTTAACTCTTGGGTACACAAATTCGGGGAAAACGAATATGTTGTCCGCATGATTACTTTAAATACGCTGAAACAACTCGGGCAGACCCACGGAACGCCGCTTTTTGTGGTCGATCACGACGTCCTCCGGAAAAATTATGCCACCTTTAAAAAGTACCTTCCGCGTGTGCAGGCCTACTATGCGGTAAAGGCCAATCCCGATCCCGCTATTGTCAAAACCCTGTTTGAGGCCGGCGCCAGCTTCGACGTGGCCTCCATGCCGGAATTCAACACCGTCTATGACCTGATTAAGCGGTTGCCCGCCAAAGAGCGGCAGGAGTGGATCTGGGACAAGATCATCTACGCCAACCCGATCAAAGCCAATGAGACCCTTCAGGAGCTGGATCAGTACAAAGCGCTGGTCACCTACGACAACACCGAAGAGATCAAAAAGATCAAAAAACAGGCTCCCAACTCCGGGCTCTGCCTGCGCCTGAGCGTTCCCAACACCGGCGCGATGTGCGAACTCTCGTCCAAATGCGGCGCGGCCTCCGGCGAGGCGGTCGATCTCATTCTGGCGGCCGACAAAGCCGGACTGGTCGTCGAAGGACTCAGCTTCCATGTCGTCAGTCAGACCACCAACTTCGAAAACTTTATCCAGGCCATCAATCACGCAGCCAGCGTCTTTGAAGAGGC
>JBAYVX010000015.1:0-15528 GCA_041674365.1 Kiritimatiellales bacterium
GAGCGCGGCCGCCAGTGCCATGGCATTGACGTTGAAGGGCTGGCGGACGCGGTTGAGCAATGCGATCAGTTTTTCGTGCCCGACGGCGTAGCCGATACGCAGCCCGGCCAGTCCGTAGGCTTTGGAGAAGGTGCGCAGGACAATGACGTTTTCCCGCCCCTTCTGAATCTCTTTGATCAAGTCAGGCTTTTTGTCATCAGGCATGAATTCAAAGTAGGCTTCGTCAAAAACAGCCAATACGTGCGCAGGCAGTTTTTTGAGGAACGATTTAATTTTCGCGGACGACACAATGGTTCCGGTCGGGTTGTTGGGGTTGCAGATGATGACCATGCGGGTTTCGGGCGTAACGGCGGCGAGCATGGCATCGAGATCGTGCGCAAACTTTTTCATCGGCGCGGCGATGACCTGCGCATTGAAAAGCGCGGCGACGAGGCGGTAAACGACGAATGCGCACTCGCTCATGACGAGGTTGGTGCCGGAACCAAGATAGACGTGACCGAGAAATTCGATCAGCTCATTGCTTCCGTTGCCGAAGAGCAGATTCTGCGGCTTGACGCCGAGTTTGGCGGAGAGTTTGTCCTTCAGATAAAAGCAGCCGCCGTCGGGATAGCGGTGCATTTCGGGTGCGGCGGCGGCCATCGCTTTGAGCGCCTTCGGCGACGGGCCGAGTTCGTTTTCGTTGGAAGCGACTTTGATGATTTCAGAAACGTCGGCGAAGCCGAGTTCGCGAGCCACTTCTTCGATCGGTTTGCCCGGCTCGTACACCGGTACATCGGAAATCCATTCGTTCGTTTTCATAAAATTGATTTTACAGAAGGTAACAAAGGGCAACGAAGGATGCGGTTCCGGTTTCTTTAAGACGAAATTTTCTCAATCTCTTCTGCCTTGGTTTTCCTTCGTTTCCTTCTGTTAGATTTTTCCTTTATTCTTGGTGTCTTTCCAAACATTGGAAACATTGCCGGTTTTGAGGCGCCACGCGGCGGAAAGAAAGACGGGAATATCAAACACAAAGGCGATGACAGCCACCGGAAGCATGCCGAGCTTTTTGAAGTTTCCAATCTTTGGATTTTTCCAGAAGCGGAAACGGAACCACGGCGACGGCATCGTATAAAAGAGTCCTTTGACGTGTATGTTGAGCTGAACCAAACGATGCAGCCACGACGGATCAGCTTCGTCACGCGCCCGCAGATAGGCCGTCATATTGAGGTTCGGCTGCTCCGCGCGCATAGTTTTGAGATGGCGCATGAGCGTCTCAATAAAGGTCTGACCGACAAAAAGGCGGACACGGCGGTGATAGATGTCTGCGAACGTCCGGTAAGCTTCAAAGGTATACCCGGCGTTGTACGCAAGACCGATCCTCTCCTGTTTGTCCGGTACGGAGGCCATCTTACTAATGATCATCCGCTTGAATGCTCCATCCACCGCGCCGGGGAAACGCTTTGGAAGCCAGACGCTGCGCAGGGCGGCGGCGCGGGCGCAGAAGCAGTGTCCGCGCACCTGCGCGGTCTGATTCTTTTCTGTGAAGCGGGTGACTGCCAGATTGAGCCGGTCGCAGAAGGTTTTGCATTTCGCGGCTTCAATGTGTTTGCGACCGACCGGCGAAACAACCTGCACACCCGAGTTTTTCTGGAGCTCGTTGAGCATCCATTCGAAGGCTTCAGGCTGGTCAATGACAATGTCGGCATTGACGAACCAGATGAAGTCGGCATCGGGACGGCTGTAGGAATGCGCCAGCAGATTCCATGCATTGGCAAAGCCTGCCTCGGGAACTTCTTCGAGCCGCAGACGGACACCGCTGATCTGCGGAAATTCGCCGCGCATTTTTTCATAAAACGCGGCGGTCACATCGACGGTATTGTCGGTGCAGCCGTTGGCGACAACGATGAGTTCGGTTTCAAAGCCGAGACTGCGTGCATTGCGGAAGATGGTCTGCTTGAGAATCGATTGTAACGCCGGAACAATGCTGGATTCTTCGTTCCAGGCCACCACACCAACCGAAAGTTTCCGTGTGTCACTCATATTGTTTTACAAACTTCGGAAAGATTTATGACATCCAACCCCGCCGGTTTCCAACCTTTGGAAACTCAAGCCTCCGCTTTGGGATACGAGCCGAGCACATTGAGCACGGCACAATGTTTAGAGAGCGCTTTGAGGGCTTCTTTGACGTGCGGATCACCGGCGTGGCCTTCGAAGTCGACGAAGAAGTAGTATTCCCACGCTTTGTTTTTGCTGGGACGCGACTCGATTTTGGTCATGTTGATGCCGTTGGCTTTGAGCGAATCAAGCGCATCGTGCAAAGCGCCGACTTCGTCTTTGATGCCGAAGTAGATGGACGTTTTATCGTCGCCGGTTGGTTCGCCGTACTTTTTGCCGATGACGAGGAAGCGGGTGGTGTTGCCGCTGATGTCCTGAATGTTTTCAGCAATAACATTTAAACCGTAGAGGTCTGCGGCCAGCGCGCTGGCGATAGCGCCGCAATCACTTGTCGAGGCCATTTCGGCAGCCAGCGCAGTGCTGTTGACGGCGTCGATCTCGACGGCGGACAGGTTTTCAGCCAGCCAGCGCCGGCACTGGCCAATGGCTTCCTGCTTGCTGCAAACACGGGTAATTTGATCTTTGGGCACCGAGGCGAGCAGGTAAAGCGAGACCGGAAGATAGATTTCAGCGCAGATTTTAAGCTGCGTGTTGGTAAACTGATCGAAGGTATGGGTGACCGCGCCTTCGATAGAGTTTTCGATCGGGACAACGCCGTAGTCGGCTGTTCCGCGCTCAACGGCGATGAACACATCGGTGATGGTGCCAACGGGATGATAATCGACGCTGGCGCCGAACTTGGCGTGCGCCGCCTGGTGGGTAAAAGTGGCCGGCGGACCGAGATAGGCAATCTTGAGATTGCTCTCAAGTGCCAGCGCGGCTGACATGATTTCGCGGTAGATGGCACGCGCCGATTCCTCCGGAAGCGGGCCGCTGTTCAGCGCAGTGATCCGGTCAAAAACGGCCTTTTCGCGGGAGGGAACATAAATCTCGCCGCCCTGCTCTTTTTTGGTTTTCCCGATTTCGAGAGCAACCTTGATCCGCTCGTTAAGAAGCTTCACCAGCTCCGCATCGAGACCGTCAATCTGTTTCCTCAGCTTCTCCAAACTCATGATTCGCCTCCTTCGTCGGCAATGACTAAGCCGGAAATACCCAAAAACATCAAAGAAACGAAGTCCGAAATACCCAAATACCTAAATGCCCGGGAATAAATCACTTTATTCGGGTTCTGATATTTCGTCATTCGAATCTCCTTCGTCATTGGGTGCTTGGTTATTCAGGCTTTCTTCCAGCTCTTTTTCCATGGCAGGAAAAGTTTTTGTCCGTTCCGGTTTTTCCATGCGTTTCAGCTCTTCCATACCAGGCATTTCGTCGAGCGAGCGCAGACCGAAGTGTTCAAGAAAACGCTGGGTCGTGCCGAAGAGCCACGGACGACCCGGCAGGTCGCTGCGGGCAACGACTTTGACCAGCTGCATTTCGACGAGATTGCGCAATACCTGATCGACGGCAACGCCGCGCACAGATTCAATTTCGGAACGCAGGATGGGCTGGCGGTAGGCGATGATGGCAAGCGTTTCGAGCGCCGGTTTAGAAAGCCGGGCGTTCTTATCCTTATCAAGCAGTGTACGTACCCACGGGCCGCAGTTGATTTCGTTCTGCAGACGATAGCCGTGCGCCACCTCGGCGATGCACAGTCCGGAACTGCCGTGCGCCAGTTCGCTGGTCAGTTCGCCCAGCGCAGCGATAATCTCATCCTCTTTAATGCCGGCAAACTGTTCATAAGGTCCGCCGTAACTGGAACCCGCATCGGCCAGCACCTTACGGAGTTCTTTGGAGGTCAGCGGTTTTTTTGCCGCAAACAGCAGGGAGCCGATGATCTGTTTGAGTTCGGGAAGGACTTCGATATTGCTCATGATGGTTCATTCTCCTCTAAAACCGGTTCGGGGCCGCTACCCTCAATCTGCTCAATGACAATTTCTCCGAAATGATTGTCCTGCCTTGCAGCGAGGCGGTTCAGCTTCATCAGTTCCAGCACGGCAAGAAAGGTGCAAACGATTTCCTGCCGCGAGCGCATACCGCGGAACAGACGGCCCAGCGTCAGCGGGTTGCCGTTTTTCGTAGTTTCCAGCAGATAATCCACCTTTTCGCTGACCGAGAACTGCTCGGCAAAAATTTCGTTCAGTTCCTCTTTCGGCGCGCGGTCGAGCGCCTGATTCAACGCGCTGATCAGATCAAAAATACTGACATCCGTCATACCGATTTCGGGTCGCGCGCCCAATTCGACATGCTCACCCTCGCGTGAAAAAACATTTTCCTGGATCTCTTCAAGCTGACCTAGAAACCCAGCGACATCTTTGAATTTTTTGTATTCGACAAGCTGTCGCACCAGGTCCCAGCGCGGATCGTCTTCGTCGTCCTCTTCCACCGGGCCGCGGTCTTCATCGGGCAGCAGCAGGCGGCTCTTGATCACCATCAGCGTCGCGGCCATCACAATAAAATCGCCGGCGATTTCGAGATTAAGAATCTTCATCAGGTCGAGATATTCCATGTACTGGGTGGTAATCCGCCCGATCGGAATATCATAAATATCCACCTCATCCTTTTTGATGAGATAGAGAAGAAGATCGAGCGGGCCTTCGAAGACCTCGAGATCCACTTTGTATTCTTCTGTCGTTAGCAAATCGGGCATATGCATTTATTCCAGTCCAACGGCCTTACGGGCGGCCTGAAGGGTTTTTCGGGCTTCGGTGCGGGCCTTTTCAGCGCCCCGACGGAGAACGTCATTGACGAAATCGAGGTCTTTTTCGAGCGCGGCACGCTTCTCGCGCATCGGCGCGAAATACTCATTGATTTTGGCAAGAAGTTCTTTCTTGGCGGTTCCGTACCCGAACCCGCCGGCGCGGTAGCGTGCGGCCAGATCGGCGGCTTCCGCGTCAGTGGCGAAAAGCTTATACAGCGCGTAAGCGTTGCACGTATCGGGATTTTTCGGCTCTTCGAGCGGCGTGCTGTCGGTCACAATCTGCATCACCCGCTTTTTGAGTGCGCCGGGCTCGCCGAAAATTTCGAGTGTGTTGCCGTAGGACTTCGACATCTTCTGTCCGTCAATACCGGGCACCACCGCGACGGAATCGCGAATGGACGGTTCGGGAATCGTGAAGACCTCGCCGAACTGATTATTAAATTTACCGGCAATGTCGCGGGTCACTTCAACGTGCTGCTTCTGGTCGCGCCCGACCGGCACCACCGTGGACTGCACCGCCAGAATATCGGCGGCCATCAGCACCGGATAAGCAAACAGCGCGTGATTAGCGGCAATCCCTTTAGTAATTTTGTCTTTATACGAATGACAGCGCTCCAGCAACCCCATCGGCGTGATGATCGACAGCAACCACGAAAGTTCCTGCACTTCCGGCACATCGCTCTGGCGGTAGAACGCGGTCTTGGCCGGATCAAGACCGGCGGCTAGAAAGTCGAGTGCGACATCGCGAACCATCGTGCGTAACGCGGCGGCATCGTGCACCGTCGTCAGCGCGTGATAATCGGCAATGAACAGAAACGCCTCGCCCTGCTCCTGCAACTCAATCGCGGGCTTCATCATCCCGAAATAGTTGCCGATGTGCAGCTTGCCCGACGGCTGTATGCCCGAAAGTATTCTCATCGGTTTCTTCACTGAATTTTCCTTTCCAGATACTCGCGAAGCGCCTGTATATTATTCGCAAGTATATCGTAGTGGGTTCGGGCACCATCCAGCGCGTCAAGTACCGGGTGATGCGCACGGATGCCGATCGCCCCTTTAAGCACCTCGGTAAATTTGGCCGGATGCGCGGTAGCGAGGCAGATAGTCGGCGCTTCCAAACATTGGAACTTTTCAGCAACAGCCACACCAACGGCGGTGTGCGGATCGAGAACGTAGCCTTCTTTCTCGTAACATTTTTTTATCATCGCCAGTGTCTGTCCCGTGCCGGCTTCACCCGCGACAAACAGGTCATCTATCACCCCGTTGGTGTTCAGCTCGACAGTCAATGATTCGTTTTCGGCAAAGCTATTCATCAGCTCGCACAGTTTGGCGGAGTCTTTGCCGAGACGATAATAAAGGTAGCGCTCAAAGTTGCTGGCGATTTGAATATCCATGGATGGGCTGATTGTCGGCACCACGTTACCGATGCTGTAAACGCCAGTATTGAAGAAACGCGACAGAATATTGTTTTCGTTGGTGGCTAGAATCAGTTTTTTGATTGGCAGACCCATCTGCGCGGCAATGTATCCGGCCAGAATATCGCCGAAGTTTCCGGTCGGCACCGCAAACTGCACCTGCGCCGCTCCGGTGGTTTCCTGCACCCGGAAGAAGGCGTAGAAATAATAGACGATCTGAGCCAACACCCGCGCCCAGTTGACCGAATTAACCGAGCCAAGGGAATATTTCTTCTTGAACGAAACGTCACGAAACGCGCATTTCATTAAATACTGACAGTCGTCAAAAGACGAATTCTCAACGGCCAAGTTGAAAACATTGTCGTCGAGCACACTGGTCATCTGTTTTTCCTGAACCCAGCTTGGACGCCCTTTCGGATACATAATAAAGATGCGGATGTTCTTTTTTCCGTGTACGCCATAAATGGCGGCCGAGCCGGTGTCACCGCTGGTCGCGCCGAGAATGTTCAGTTCTCCACCGCGCTTTTCGAGGATGTACTCAAACAGGTTGCCAAGAAACTGAAGTGCTACGTCTTTAAAGGCGAGCGTCGGACCGTGCCAGAGTTCCAATACATGGAACCCGTTAACCGGAATGACCGGCGCGACTTCCAAGGTTCGGAAGGTCGAATAGCTTTTTTCGATCAGCGCCTTGAGGTCTTCGGCGGGCATATCCGTGGTGAACAGGCTCATGACCTCGAAGGCCAGTTCCTGATAGAAAAGGTTTTTCCACGCTGTCAGCTTGCCGGAAACGTCCGGCAGGCTTTCAGGCAAAAGCAGTCCGCCGTCAGGAGCCAGACCGGTCATCACGGCATCCTGAAAGCTGCACGGCGTCATTCCGCCTCTGGTACTGATATATTTCATGCGTAACTCGTAATGCGTAATACGTAACCTAAAATGAATGGCGGAGGATAGACCAAAGATCAGGCTAAAACCACGAAAAAAACCGAGCGCAGACATTTCCAATTAACTGGCAAAGCGGCTATACTGCCGTCCGCTTTAAAGGAGGTATTCCATGCAAAAGCTGTCTCGCCGCGAATTTGTTAAGGTTGGAGCCGCCGGTTCGGTCGCGCTGGTTGCAGCCCCGTCCGTTAAAGCTGCCGAAAAGCCGAAAACCGAGGTTTGGGTTTTTAAAGGCGCGGATAACCGGGCGCTGATGGAAAAATGCATGAAAACAATTTTCGCCAACGGGGGGTTCGGTCCGAATGCCAAAACGGTGGCGCTTAAGGTAAACGCCGGGTGGGAACGCACTCCCGAGCAGGCGGCCAATACACATCCGGAACTGGTGGATGTCTTTCTCGAAAAAGCGCTGGCATCCGGAGTCAGTGTCGTGATACCGGAACATCCCTGTCATCGCGCCGAAAAATCATTCCCGGCAAGCGGTATCCAGCAGGTGGCCGATAAACACAACGTGAAAATGATCGATCTGAAAACCAATAAAAACTCCTTTAAGGAAATCGCCATCCCGGAAGGCAAGACGCTGAAAAAAGAACAGGTTGCCCGCGAGTTTCTGGACGCGGATGCTGTTGTCAACATGCCGGTCGCGAAGCATCACAGTGGAGGAAAACTGACCATCTGCATGAAAAACTGGATGGGCGCCATCGAAGGCCGTAAACTCTGGCATGTTAAGGGGCTGCATCAGTGTATTGCCGACTTCTCCAGTTTCATGAAGCCGACGTGGGCGATTGTGGATGCGACACGCTGCATGACCAGCAAAGGGCCGCAGGGGCCGTCGCCGGATATGATTTATCCGCAGCAAGTGATTCTTTCCAAAGATCAGGTTGCCGCCGATACTGTCGCCGCCCGCCTCTTTCACGATGACCCGCTCGAAGTCGTCAATTATCTTGCCATCGCGCGCGACATGGGCATCGGTGAAACCGATGTGGGCAATATGAATATTCACAACATCCAGATCTAAAGGTCGAATGTCTAAAGTCAACGGTCTTAGATTCGGAGTCCGCCTGATCCTGCTGACAGCCGCGCTTTTTTTTGCCATCGGCGGCCCCCTTCCGGCTTGGATGGAACGAATTGTGCCGTCACTCAGCCCGCTGGTGCTCATAGCCGAATCAATTGCACAACGCACATGGTATGCGGGCGTCTTCTGGGCTCTTCCGCCGCTGGCGGTTCTTCTGCTGGCGATGCTGAAGGGAAGGTTTTTCTGTCAATGGCTCTGTCCGCTCGGCACGCTCTACGCCCTGCCGCAAAAACTCAGCCTCAAAAAGAAAATCCTGCCCATCCGGCTGAATGCCCTGATTTTCTGGATTATTGTTTCCGCCTCGCTGTTCGGACTGCCCGCCCTGCTCTTCCTTGACCCGCTCTCAACGGTCAGCCGCGCCGGCGCGTGGGCTGAAGCCGCCGCGTGGATTCCCGGACTGCTGATTCCACTGATGCTCCTGCTCAGTTTTTTCCAACCGCAAGTGTGGTGCACGCATCTCTGCCCGCTGGGATACCTGTTTGATCTCGCCAATGTCAGAAGCGGCAAACGCGTGTTTCACCGAGACCGGCGGCAATTTATCACCGGACTCAGTATCGGCATTCCGGCGGCACTGCTTTTTCCAACCCTTCGACACAGCTCAGGACAGGCGTTTGGAAAAAAGAAGAGCAAACCCTCCGTTCTGCCGCCCGGAGCAGCAGAAAAGTTCGCCGAAACCTGTACCCGCTGCTACGCCTGCGTCAGTGTCTGCCCGACCGGCATTATCCGCGTTAAGTCCGGCGGCAGCCTGAACGAACTCTCTATGCCGGAACTCCGTTTTGACAACGGCACCTGCGAAGAATCCTGCAACCGCTGCTCGCAGGTCTGCCCGACCGGCGCCATCCGGCGGCTGACGGATGAACAAAAGCACGTTACACAAATCGGCATTGCTACAATAAAAAAAGAGAGTTGTCTGGCGTGGACCGACCATGAATACTGCATGGTCTGCGACGAATACTGCCCTTACAGCGCCATCAAATTGATTGAGCAAGGCGACGTTGCCTGCCCGGAAGTCGATCCGGAACTCTGCCGCGGATGCGGCGCCTGCGAAAATGCCTGTCCTGCCATCCGCGCCGGCAAAGCTATTTTTGTTCATCCGTTGAAACCGCAACAAACCGTCAAAGGAACCGCATGATTGCAGACTCCATTCAGAACAGCGCCCTCTACCCGTTCGGCTCCGCCTGGAAAACCGCCTTCGAGTTTTTGCAAACTCTCACGCCGGATTCTGAAACCGGCAAACGGCTGATTCAAGGCAACGATCTTTATATCGGCGTAAACTGCTACGAAACCAAGCCCCGTGCAGACGCAAAACTCGAAACCCATCGGAAATATATCGATATTCAGGTGCTGCTGAGCGGAATGGAAGAGATCGAAATTTTCCCGAAAAATGAACTGACTGTTAGCGAACCCTACAATCCTGAAAAGGATGCAGAGTTCTACCGACATCCGGAAAAGACGCATGCCAAGATCACCCTGAACCCTGGACAATTCATCGTCTTCTTTCCCCACGACGCCCATATGCCCTGCCTCATGACCGACAAAATTCCGCAACTCGTTAAAAAAGTTGTCGTAAAAATTTCCGTCGATCTTCTGTCCTCATAAACCGCGCGCAAAAGCCTCCGTTTCCAAAGGTTTGATGAGTTCGACAAAAGTCGGGTTAATCGCATTTCGGCGGGCATAAATCAAAGATATTTATTTGTAATTATTTATATATAAAGCGATTGCGAATTTTATCATCCCGTACCTTTAAAGGTATGGAAATATGGGCCGTTTATTTAATTTTAACTTATTGTTAATAAATCGTTTATGAATTTATATTCTCACCGTTTCAAATGTGGTAAAAAGCAAGATTCCTGCTTTTGTCGAATCATCATGGTGCTTTAGATTGAAAGCTGAAACTCACGGCTAACCGCAAAGTTTCTTAACGAAGGCTTCGGGAGGAGAAACCCGTTTTTGATTGGCGTAGTTAAAGACGGAGATGCCGGTTTTGGCCAGCGCCACCTCCACACCGGTCTCTTTTTTGGTGATGCGGTAGAAAATGTCGCACCCGAGGCGGCTGAAGTCTCCGGCAGCCACCTCAATTTGCAGAACATCGCCGGCAAAGGCCTGCGCTTTGTAGATGATAACGGAATCAAGCATGATGGTTCCGAAGCCTTCGACGTTGATTTCGCTGTAGCCGAAGGAGTTGAGGAACCGGACACGGGCTTCGTGCATAAGAGCCAGCACGTCGGCGTTGCCAAGGTGTCCGCCATAGTTAATATCGGTGATCCGGACGGTCAGTTCGGTTCGGAAGGGATAACCCTCCGGCATTTCGAGTTTTACGCGGGCCACAGAAATCCTCCTTTTTTAGGTTGCTTCACTCAATCGGCCTGTGTAGCTTACACCGCTCGTTTTAAAACGATAAGCCTTTGGAGAAGAAAAATGAGAATTCGCCGTTCAATGCGTAAAAAACCGCTTCGCCGCCCGACTAAAAAAGCCGGCCCGAAGCGCTACCGTATCGCCCAGCAGAAAAAACGTCTGGCCGGAGCCGGTATTGCGGAAGCTGTCATCCGCCGGATGACCAATAAGGACATCCGCGCAGCGTTGCAAAAAACGAAAGCCTGAAGCTGGTTTTACCGGTTTCGTTTTTGTATAACGCCCCGAGCTTCGGGGCGTTTTTCGTTTAAAGAACAGAAAGAAACGGATGAGCAAACGGAATATTGTTCTGGTTGGATTCATGGGCACCGGTAAAACCGTGACGGGACGCGTGCTGGCCGCGCGTACCGGCATGGAACTGGTCGATATGGATTCGATGATCGAAGAGCGCCAGGGCAAAACCATTCCGGAGATTTTCGCGCAGGACGGCGAACCGGTTTTCCGAACCTTGGAACGCGAACTGGTTCAAGAACTTTCAAAACGCAACGGACTGATCATTTCCACCGGCGGCGGCATTGTGCTGAACCCCGATAACATTGCCGATTTTGAAAAAACCGGGCTGGTGGTCTGCCTAAAGGCCTCGCCGGAAACGATTTTCCAAAGGTTGGAAAAAGATACCGGACGCCCCCTGCTCTCCGGCGATAAAAAAGGACAAATCGCGGCACTGCTGGAAAAACGCAAACCCCTTTATGACGCCATCGCACACGGGGTAAATACCGACGGTCTGACCGATGAGCAGACCGCCGACCCGATTCTGAAGTTGTACGCGCTTGAACCCTGAGTCCAAAAAGATAAGAGTAGCCGCCTTTAAAATAGGAGTTTGCCCATGATGGATCACGAACATACCCCGAAACATGACGAGCTGCAGAAAAAACAGGTGCTTGAAGAGCATGAAGTGCGGGAAGTCGTTGGATTCCTGAAACGCTATGGCAAGCTGATCGGAACCGGCATTCTTGCGGCCGTTTTCACCGTACTCGCTTCCAGCGGGTATACTCATTATCAGGCCTCCCGAATGGCTGACGCTGAGCAGCTTCTGACGGAAGCCCAAACTCCGCAGGATCTTGAAAACGTGGTGAATAAATACAGCTCAACCCCCTCTGCACCGGTTGCGCTGCTTGATCTGGCCAAAACATTTTTCAACGGCGGGGACACCGCACAGGCACGCGCGCAATATGAGCGCTTCCTGAAAAAATATAAAAATCATAAGATGCGGCCAGTCGCGGAATTGGGTCTGGCTTACTGCACAGAAGCCAACGGCGATTTCAACGGCGCAGCCGTACAGTTCGCCCAATTTGCCGAAAAGAACAATACCAGTTATCTGCATCCGATGGCTGTTCTAGGCGTCGCCCGTTGCATGGAACAGGCCGACCGAATTGATGAAGCGCGGATTGTGCTCGAGGATTTTCTGGCCGAAAACGCCGGATCCTCGTGGGCCGGAACCGCCGAAAGCTCACTGAAACAGCTGAACGAATCAACCCGGCAGAAATAAATCATTCCTCTTCGACGGAGCTTTCCGCCATCAGCGCGCCCCGGGCGCTGATGTAAGGCCCGGGGAACAGTTCGATAAACTCATCCGGCGTCTTCCGGTACAGTTCCCGCACATTGCGATAAGCCGATCGCGGATAACGCAGAATGTCTTCCAGTTCAGAAGTTGCTACATTTTGCACCGCAAAAAGCAATTCGTCGGACGTTGAATCCTGCACATTCAGCAACAACTGTTTTTCCGCCGGCGGCATGCGTTTCATATTCTGCATATGAATGGCGTATTTGATGTACTCCACCACCCGCTCCTCCATGCCGGCTTCAATGATAAAAACCAGCTCCACCAGCTCGGCGCGGGTGAAAACCAGCCGCACACGCGGCGGTTCAATATCCTCCGGCAATGCGGCACGCAGTTCTTCCATGCTTTTATCAAACTCGTCGAGAATCTCTTCGCGCGAAACCGCCGTGTCGGGCATCCAGTGAATCAGGATATTGCGATCCGGATCATGATAAAGCAGCGGCTTGTCGATACGGAACGAGGCCTCGCAGGACAGGCATAAAACACGGTTCAGCCGGTTCTCAAACAGAGCGGTTTTAAGTTCCGGCTGCTGCGAAACATTAATGGAGTCGTAAAGCTCCACGTTCTGTTCATGTCCGCACTGCGGGCAACGAATGTGATAGCTTTTCTGTGCGCTCATAGTAAACAGCCTTGGAATAATGGGGTATTGGATTACAGGAGTAAGTGGGTCTTTTGGATTTAATTCCAGTTGTCTTGGTGGATTCGTGATTCGTCGTAGCGGTATTCCGGCTCAAGAGTTTCGCCCGGCACACCGATCGGAAACAGCGCAAACGGAACCATATTTTCCGGCACGCCAAACACCCTGCGGCAACCCGCCACGCGCGGCGGCACGTTGATAATCGCCACCCAGACTGTGCCAAGCCCCATGTCGTGCGCCGCCAACTGCAGATTCTGCGCCGCGCAGGAACAGTCCTGCTCGCCGAAGCCTTTAAATCCTTCTTTTGCCGGATCAAGACAGACCAGGATCGCGGCCTGCGCCTGTTTGAACATCGCATTGCCTTCATCCACAGCGTCAGCCAGCGCATCGAGCTTCGTGCGATCGATTGTCACCACAAAGTGCCATGGACGCCCGTCGCCCGCGCTTGGCGCATTCATCGCCGCTTCGAGCAGCGTCTTAATCTGCGCTTCCGTCACCGGTGTATCTTTAAACGCCCGGATGCTCCGGCGCGTCATAATGGCTTTGATCGTTTCCATATACTCTCTCCCTTAAAAATAAGGACAAAATCATGAACGACAGAATCATTTCCTGCAAGCGAACAGAGATTTTTAACCGCGAATATACGCGAATCCGCGCGAATCATGGGTGTGTGTGATGGTGGGCGCGTCTTGAGCCCCATTGTCGTCGATTCGCGTTCATTCGTCGAAAACCCCGATCCTTCGGGGCGGTTAAACATTCTTCAGAAGAAATTCTTCCAAACAGTGGAAAAACGGGCGGCCAATTTTCCAAAGTTTGGAAAAAAACAGGCCGCCCCATTCGCGTTGATTAGCGTGAATTCGCGGTTAAGAAATCTTCGAACAGCAGGATTCCGTCGAGATTCGTCATTCTTCCCAATAATCCATCAATCCGCTATTCCATCAATCCACTCTTACAGTCCCATCATAAACTGGAAGGTTTTATCTCCGAAGCCCGGCAGGTTTTCGTGGCCGAAGTCGGGATAAATTTCCAGCGATTTTTTCGACGTGATTTTGTTATAGGCCGCAAACTGCGTGGAGGGCGGGCAGATCGTGTCCATCAGCCCGACGGCCATCATCACCTCGGCTTTGATACGCGGCACAAGGTTCTGTATATCAATATAACCCAGCTTGGTAAAAAGCTCGTCTTCGCGCTGATGCAGCGGATCGTGCCGGCGGAAAAAGTCCTTCAACTCCTCATAGGCCCGCTCGGCTTTATCCATTTCCCAGACGCGACGGTAGTCAGATAAAAACGGGAATACCGGCGCGGCGCGTTTAATACGCGGCTCCAGTGCCACACAGGCCAGCGTCAGACCGCCACCCTGGCTTCCGCCCATTGCGCCGACGCGGGTTTCATCCACGTCATCCATCTCCATCACAATTTTTGCCAATTGAGCCGTATCGAGAAAGATCTGACGGAAGAGCAGTTTTTCAGGCGCGTCGTCAAGACCGCGAATGATCTGTCCTTTGTGTGTGTTCCCTTTTACACCGCCGATATCTTCGGAGAGTCCGCCCTGCCCTCGGCAGTCAAGAGCCGCAACCGTGAATCCGGCGGCAGCATAGCCCAGTTTATCCTGCCAGTCGCCGCAGCTTCCGGAATAGCCGTGAAACATCAGCACTGCCGGATGCGGTTTGGCTGCGTTTTTCGGCTGAAGCAGTTTCGCGTGAATCCGCGCGCCGCCGACACCGGTAAACCAAAGATGAGAACAGGTCGCAAACGGAGTTTGAAAATCTTCATCAGGGATGATTTCGACCTGCGGGTCAACGGCGTTCATCTCTGCCAGCGCATCATCCCAGTATGAGTCGAAGTCGGCCGGACGCGGATTGATTCCGCGGTACTCTTTCAGCTTTTCAAGCGGCATATCAAATGTCAGCGGCATAATCAGTTCTCCTTTTTAAAATAGCGGTCGGTCTCATCCTTGATCACCTTCGACAGCAGGAGCAATCCGATCAGATTGGGAATCGCCATCATTCCGTTCATCAGATCGGAAAAATTCCAGACCGTTTCCAGCCTGACCATCGCACCCACCATCACCATGGCAATAAACAGGATACGGTAAACACGAATAGACTTCGACCCAAGCAGATATTCAATCGCTTTTTCGCCGTAATAATTCCAGCCGATCAGCGTCGAATAAGCAAACAGCGCCGTGGCGATCGCCACCAGAATCCGCCCGGGTTCTCCCAGCGTTTCTGCAAAACTGGCACTTGTCAGTTCTCCGGCAGAAACGCCGTCCGTCCAGGAGGTCGCGGTTAAAATCACCAGCGCCGTCATCGTGCAAACCACCAGTGTATCAATAAACGTCTGGGTCATGCTCACCAGTGCCTGTTTCACCGGATCGTGCGTGCGCGCCGCAGCGGCGGCGATCGGCGCCGACCCCATCCCCGACTCATTCGAAAACACACCGCGCGCAATCCCGAAACGCATAGCAGACGCCACAGCTGCCCCGGCAAATCCGCCGGTCGCGGCGGAAGCCGAAAACGCATGGCGGAAAATCAAAGCAAAGGCATGCGGAATCTCCGCCGCATTCAGCACCAGCACAATCAGCGCGGCAGTAACGTAGCCGATAATCATAAACGGCACCAAAAACGAGGTGAACTTCCCGATCGAACGGATTCCGCCGATAATCACCAGCGCCGTCAGCACCATCAGCACCAGCCCGGTGATCCACGGTTCGACGTGAAA